>QNAY01000026.1 GCA_003645605.1 Thermodesulfobacteriota bacterium | reverse complement strand
GTCACCAAAAGGAAAATTGTAAAAGGTTCATAAAACAGCAATTATGATCTTCGCAGCAGCCGGATATGCCTATCCAAACGCAAAAGTAAGGGCCCTTCGCAGCAGGCGGCTTACTGCCCAAGACCGTCATTTTCTTCTGGAGGCAAGAGATTTCTCTTCCTTTCTGGCATATCTTGTTACCACTACATATGGACGTGTACTTCCAGACTTTGAAGAAGAGAAGACTGACCCAGGGGTGCTGGAACGCCGACTGGCCCGGTCCCTTATGGAGGACTATGCCAAGGTTACAAGGTCCTTGCGTGGGAAAAGGCAGCAAGAGCTGGTCCTTGCTCTATTTTCACGTTTTGAGGCAGAAAATCTCAAGGTCCTCTTGCGCGCCATGTTTTCTGGACTTGAGAAACAGGCTGTTGCCCACCTTCTATACCCGCTGGGGAAACTGAGCGCTTTGCCGTGGGATGGCCTCTGGGCGTGCAACAATCCCGCAGAGATTGCAGATCTCCTGATCCGCAATCCTTTTGGACAGGCACTTAAACATGCCCTTCCCCAGTTTAATGTCCAGGGAAGACTGTTTCCCCTGGAAATGGCTCTGGACCTATCCTGCTTTCAAAGACTCAAACAGGCCATCTCCGGCCTGAGGAGCAGATCTGACAAAAAAGCTGCAAAAAGGATCTTGGGACCTTATGTAGATATCCTAAACATCTCGTGGGTAATAAGACTCAAAATTCACTATGGGTTGAGCCATGAAGAGATAGTCAACTATAGTCTCCCCGGAGGTGAGCTGCTCACACTCTCACACCTGCACCGGTTGGCACGTGCAGAGAACATCTCCTTATTTCTGGAACAGATGCCACGCTCCCTTCAGAAAGAGGTTCAAGAAGTCCGTGAGTGGGAGGATTTTTACCCGTATCTTGAGACGTGGTTTCTGCGTCTCCTTGCTCGATTCTTTATGGGGCCGCCATTTAATATCGGCATAGAGATAGCCTTTCTCCTGGAAAAGGAAATGGAACTTACAAGTCTTATCACCTTGCTTGAGGCAAAGGCACAGGGACTCTCTCCCGGCAAGACAGTAAAAAAGCTGCCCTGGCAATTTTACGAGGTCGCTCATGTTTAGACCGGTCAAGCTTACAAGGCTGACTATCCAGGTCCCTGAAGACCGGATCTCGGCAGTCATGGCTATCCTGGGAGACCTCCGCCTCCTTCACCTGATCAGGGTGGAAGAGACACACCTTGGTCGCCTGGGTTATGTGGCCCATATTGACACATCTCTCCTTGAACACTATGACAGCTTGCTTGCCAGGGCAAACCGGCTGCTCAGAGATCTGGGGCCGGCAGGTCCTTCGTCCGGCATCAGAAAGGTACCCCAACCGGACAAGGCCGTCTTTCGCCTGGAGGAAGATCTTGCGCGCATAGAAACTGAGGCATTAGAACCTCTGGAGCGGAAAAAAAAAGCAAAAAATGCCATTTCTGAACATGAATCCCTGATTGCCAGGTTGCAGCTCCTGGAACCTGCAAAGATAGACCTTGACCGCCTGCATGACCTGAGATATGTGACATGGAGAGCCGGTCTGATTCCTGAAGAGAATCTCAATAAGCTGGAACAGAGCCTTGTGGATACGCATCACACTCTTATCCCGGTCGGCCGCAAGGAACAAAGGGTAGTCCTGCTGGCCATGTCTCTAAAAAAAGATGAGGAGGCGCTCTTAGGGGCCCTTAAGAGCGCCTTCTGGGACACTTTGGAGCTACCTCCTGAAATTCATGGCACTATAGGAAAGGCCCTAGATCAGTTATCCGCTGAGCTGGAGCATTTAAAGACCGAGCTTGCCGGCCTTGATACCGAAGGCGCAGAGCTTACCCAAAAACACGGTACGAGGCTCAAACGTCTGCGTGAGGAGATACTGCTTGCCCGGCAGCTCCTTAAGGCCCAAGCCGAATTCGGGCAGATTGATCACACATATCTCCTTACGGGGTGGATACCGGTTGCACTCTTTGAGGAACTAAAGAAGCGGATACTCAAAGCCACGTCCGGCAAGGCCCTGGTGGACCAGGTGGACCCAAAGGACATAAAAGAAATCCGGTCCGGCATCCTTAAGATACCCATACTCTTCAATAACCCCATGCTTATCCGCCCCTTTGAACGGTTGACTACCCTGTACGGCACCCCTTCCTATGAAGAGGTGGAGCCCACAGTCTTTCTTGCGGTGAGTTTTCTTCTCCTCTTCGGGATGATGTTCGGGGACGTGGGGCACGGGGCCATACTCTGTGGCATAGGCTACTATGTATTCAGAAAGATGTACCGTTACATAGATTATGGAATTATACTTATGGAGTGTGGGGTATCGTCTATGATTTTCGGTCTTCTTTACGGCAGTATTTTTGGTCTGGAAGACCTGATTCCCGCACTCTGGATGCACCCCTTGGAGGAAATCAACCGCTTTATGGTGATGTCGGCTTTTCTTGGGATCGGTGTTATCAGCCTGGGACTGATCCTTAATCTTATAAACGTCATCCGTCAGCGCAGTTACGGAGAACTTCTGTCAACATCCGGTCTGGCCGGTGCCTTGCTTTACTGGCTTGGTGTGGGTCTTGTCGCGCGCTATCTCCTATCAGGAGGGCTTAGCCCTTTTGAAGTAATATTTGCCAAGGTGGCAGCAGGGGCGTTGATCATCCTGATGATCCTCCAGCGGCCGGTCAGGGCCGTGCTGGCACAGCGCCGCACCAAGGAAAAATGGAGACATCTCCCGCCAGGCCTCGGGGGCACAATCCTGGAATCGTTTATAGAAGTACTTGACGACCTTTTGAGATACCTTGCCAACACCGTATCCTTTGTCCGTGTTGCAGCCTTTGCCCTCACTCACGCGGGTCTCTTCATAGCGGTATTTTCCCTGGCGGACATGGTTCAGAACGTCCACGGCCAAGGCCTTTTTTACTGGATCACTATAATACTTGGAAACATTGTGATAATAGCCCTTGAAGGAATAGTGGTCTCCATCCAGACCTTACGACTTGAGTACTATGAATTTTTCAGCAAGTTTTTCCGGGGAGGGGGAAAGCCTTTTCAGCCTCTCCTTGAAGAAAAATTGTGAATTGTGAATTGTGGAAAAGAACAAAGATTTATACATTAATTCAACATTCAAAATTCAAAATTTCCAAATTAGGAGGCATCTACCAATGAGGATTAAAAGGCCTTTGTGTTGGATATCAGGCTGGTTTTTGACCTTACTTCCGTGCATTGTCTGGGCACAGGAGGCTGTAACCGGGGCTGGGGCATCTTCTGAGGCAGCAAAATGGGGATATATCTCTGCTGCCCTGGCTGTTGGAGCATCCTCCCTCGGCGCAGGAATAGCCGTTGCATTGGTGGGATCTGCCGCAATGGGGGCTGTCAGTGAAAGGCCTGAGATGGCAGGCCGTGCTTTGATTTTCGTGGGCCTGGCAGAGGGAATAGCAATCTATGGACTTATAGTGGCTATCATGATCCTGGGGAAATTATAGATGTCGAAACTGGAAACTGGAAATTAGGTAATGCATCTACATCTTTGTATTTTTCCAATTTCCAATTTCAAGTTTCAAATTTCACTGCCAAAACACAAGATCGACAAAGTTTAAACTACTTTTGACTTGTCGTGAAGGATGTCTGGGGGCGCTTAAAATATGCACATCCTGGTCATAGCAGATCATCTGACATGCATGGCCTTCTCCCTGGGAGGCATAGATACGCGAACGGTCAAGACCGGAGAAGATGCCATGGCTGCCTTGGAGTCTGCACAAAACAGCCCTGACATCGGCCTGGTATTGATCACCGAAAGGATAGCCAAATCCATTCGCTCAAAGGTAGATGAAATGATCTTTGAACTCCATAAGCCCTTGGTGGTGGAGATCCCCGATACAGAGGGCCCTTTGCCGGACCGACCATCCACAGGGGAGTTTATGGTAACCCTGATGGAACGTTGAGAAGGAGAAACGTCGTGCCGCTACCTGACCAGGTATCGCTGCTATGCAGGGCAATTAGAGAAAAGGGGCGGAAAGAGGCCGGGGAGATCCTCTCCAGGGCCAGGGAACGGGCAAATCGCATATTACAGGAAGCCGGGGAGAATACACAGAGGGACCTTGAAGAGCATGTGTCTCAAGAGCGTCAATCTGCATATCAGCACGCCCGACAGGTCGTAAGCGCTGCGGAGCTGAAGGCTGGACAACAGGTGATGATCACAAGGCAGGCGCTTCTGAGCGAGGTATTTGAGGAGACGGAAAAGAGGCTTTCAGCCCTCCGGGATGAACCGGGGTACCCCAACATATTGAGGCTTCTCGCGATCCATGCCGTCTCTAGCCTACCCGAAGAACATTGCTGGATTCAGGTAAGAAAAAACGATCAGTGCCTGTTTTCTCAAGACATGCTCATGGATCTATCAAAAGAGACAGGACAAACTGTAGAACTCCTCCCTGAGCCGGCAGACATCAACGGGGGATGCCTTGCCTTTAGCGCTAACAAAAAAGTCCTTGTTGATTTTTCCTTTGATGCCCTGCTTAAAAGGGCGGAGCCCAAACTCAAGGAGTTGATGGCTAATATACAGAATTCGTGATTGATTTTGAGTAGTTTCTTAACCGCATAGGTCGAAAAAAACCGGTATTAACCATGGAATCCACCGCACAGCAACCCATTGTCACCATGATCAGCGGCCCTGTAGTGAAGGCCCGCCCTGCTCACAGGTTTTCAATGAACGAGATGGTGGAGGTCGGTGACGAACGGCTAGTGGGTGAAATCATTGATCTTGACAAGGACCTTGCCACCATTCAGGTCTATGAAGACACAACCGGCCTGCGGCCAGGGGCGGATGTATATGCCAAGGGCCTCCCCCTGTATGTGGAACTCGGACCAGGACTTATGGGTGAAATTTTTGACGGGGTCCAGCGTCCCCTTGAAATACTTCGAGGGAAATGGGGGGACTTCATACGCCGGGGAAAGACTGGAACAGCCCTTCCAAGGGACAAAGTGTGGCAATTTACTCCATCCGTAAGGCCTGGTGCCATGGTCTTGCCAGGTGAAATCCTTGGCGAACTACCGGAGTCACACCTCATTACACACAGGATTATGGTTCCTCCCGGGGTACAGGGGACACTGGAACATATCGTGCCCAAAGGGGATTATACACTTGATGATGTCATTGCCGTAATCCGGTCCCCTTCTGATAAAATTCATGAGCTCAAGCTGTTCCACAGATGGCCGGTAAGAAAAATCCGCCCATATCGGGAAAGGCTGATACCCTCTGAGCCCCTCATAACCGGGCAGAGGGTAATAGACACCTTCTTCCCCCTGGCGAGGGGTGGTACTGCAGGCATACCAGGAGGCTTTGGGACCGGGAAGACCGTTGCCCAGCACCAGCTCTCCAAGTGGGCGGATGCGGACATCGTAGTCTACATTGGCTGTGGAGAGCGGGGAAACGAGATGACAGGGGTCCTTGTGGACTTGCCTAAACTACTGGACCCACGGACCCAGCGCCCCCTCATAGAACGGACCATTCTCATTGCCAACACTTCGGATATGCCTGTAGCCGCCAGGGAGGCCAGCATCTACACAGGAGTCACCATAGCGGAATATTATCGGGATATGGGCTATGACGTTGCGCTCATGGCAGACTCCACCTCAAGATGGGCCGAGGCCCTGAGGGAGATATCCGGCCGACTGGAGGAAATGCCTGCTGAAGAAGGTTTCCCTGCCTATCTGGCAAGCAGGCTTGCCGCGTTCTACGAACGTGCGGGACAGGTGGTGTCACTATCGGGCAAAAAAGGCTCGGTGACTCTCATAGGCGCGGTTTCACCTCCGGGAGGAGACTTTTCTGAACCTGTAACCATGCACACTAAGCGCTTTGTCCAGTGCTTCTGGGCCCTTGATAAAGAACTTGCGAGCGCCAGATACTTTCCTGCCATAAACTACCTTCAGAGCTATTCCGTCTATATCTCAGCGGTTGAGCCGTGGTGGACGGAGAAAGTGGGGAACACCTGGAGGACCCTGAGGGAAAAGACCATCAACATCCTCCAAGAGGACTCCAGGCTGCAAAATATCGTAAAATTATTGGGAGAAGAGGCCCTGCCTGATGATCAGAAAAGGATTATCGAGGGAGCAAGGCTCATAAAGAACGACTTCCTGCAACAGGGCGCCCTTGACCCGGTGGATACCTATGCCGGGCCGGAAAAGCAGTTCCTCCTGCTTGATGTCATACTACACTTTATTGAACGCCTGGCCGACGTGGTAAAGGCCCGGATCCCTCTGTTCAGAGCCATGGAGCTTCCTGTGGTAGCTGAAATCCACAGGCTGAAGTTTACACAGCGGGGTGATGACCCAGGCCCCTTCAAGTCTATCAAGGAACAGATAGACAAGGAGATCAATGCACTTCTCCATAGACAGGATAGCTTATAAATATAGGCTTTTAGGCTGAAGGCTATAGACTTTTAGGCTTTGAGTTTTAAGTTTTAAGAGTGTAGGGATAAAATAAAAACATGAAAACAGTTACGGGTCCTGCTGTGAAAGGGGTCCTGCCATGAAGGGAATCCTGGAATACATAGGCCTTGACAGGATAAGTGGCCCTTTGGTTGTGATAAGCGGCGTCAGAGGTGTCGGTTTTGGTGAGATCGTGGAAATCGTCCCGTCAGATGGCCTGTCCCGTCAGGGCAGGATACTCTCTATAAGCGAAGATGTTGCCGTGGTAGAGGTATTTGAAGGAACCTCTGGTCTTGCCCAGCCTACCACCAGGGTGCGTTTTCTTGGAAGGCCCTTTGAGATAATTGTTTCGAAGGAAGAGGTGCTGGGACGGATTTTTGATGGCTTGGGCCGGCCCCTTGATGGCGGGCCTGTGCCGTTCAGGGGGGAGAGACGGAATATAAACGGCTTACCCATAAACCCGGTGGCTCGGGCCTACCCACAGGACTTCATACAGACAGGCATATCCGCCATAGACGGCATGAATACCCTTGTGAGGGGTCAGAAACTGCCCATCTTTTCCGGAAGCGGATTGCCGCACAATGACCTTGCAACCCAGATTGTCAGACAGGCAAGGCTTCTCACTGAGGATGAAGGGTTTGCGGTAATCTTCGGTGCCATGGGAGTACGCCATGACGAAGCAGAGTCCTTCCGCCGCAGTTTTGAGAAAAGCGGAGTCCTTAAAAACGTGGCCATGTTTTTGAACCTGGCGGATGACCCGACAGTTGAAAGGCTCATAACCCCCAGGATCGCCCTAACTGTTGCGGAATACCTGGCCTTTGAACAGGGAATGCACGTCCTGGTGATCCTGACTGACATGACAAACTACTGCGAGGCCCTGAGGGAAGTGGCCACTTCCAAGGGCGAGGTGCCGAGCCGCAAGGGTTATCCCGGATACCTCTACAGTGATCTTGCATCTATCTATGAAAGAGCCGGACATATAATCGACAAACAGGGCTCTATTACTCAGATAGCCATTCTCACCATGCCGGATGATGACATCACTCATCCTATCCCTGACCTGACAGGGTATATCACCGAAGGCCAGATAGTCCTCGATCGTTCTCTGGCCCAGAGGGGCATCTATCCACCGATAAACGTATTGCCGTCTCTTTCCCGGCTTATGAGCGATGGTATCGGCGAGGGAAGAACCAGGAAAGACCACGCAAACCTCGCAAGCCAGCTCTATGCCGCCTATGCCCATGCACGGCAGGTACAGCGGCTTGCATCCATCATAGGAGAAGAGGACCTCTCTGCAACCGACAAACTCTATCTCACTTTTGCAAGGAAATTCCACGATCGTTTTCTACAGCAGGGGGCAGACGAAAATCGCACCATAACCCGAACACTGGAACTTGGGGGGGAGCTGGTGATGTTCCTTCCTGAGCAAGAACTCACTCGTTTAAAACCGGAAGAGATCGATCAATATGGTAGAATTAAGCGTTTAGCTGTTAGCCATTAGCGTTTAGCTTTGGAAAATTATGGAGCGTATTCAGATACCCGCAACTAAAAGTAACCTCATTCGCCTGAAAGAAGAATTGGTACTTGCTCAGGAGGGGCTTGAACTCCTGGACCAGAAAAAGGAGATTCTTGTTAATCATATAGGCATCCTGGCATCAAAGGCAGACTCGGTGCGAAAAGAAGTAAATCAACGTCTTCTCAGGACCTATGCCTTTCTCAAAGATGCCCTTTTGGAGAATGGCGAATCTTCGGTCCGGGCCACCGGGCTTGGAGTAAAGACCGGGGAAAGCGTCGTACTGAAAGAACAAAGTCTTATGGGAGTTGTGCTTCCCCTGGTCCGAATAGACCTTCCACCACACAAGCCGGGCTATGGGTTCTATGGAACAGGTAAGTCCATGGACGCCACATCCGAGGCCATTCACAGAGCCATGGAAGTTGTGGCAGAGCTGGCGGAGCTGGAGGTAGGCATTGAGCGCCTCATGGCAGAGCTGAAGAAGACGCTTAAGCGGATAAATGCCCTGGCCCATATCTATATCCCAACCTACCGGGCAACGATCAAGGCAATGGAAGAAACTCTTGAGGAAAAGGAACGAGAAGCGCTTTTTCAGCTTAAACGTATAAGGAAGAAATCGGCAACGAGCAACCCGAAAAAAGGACACATAAACGATGAAGGGAGATAACAGCCTATTCACCAAAATATTGATCCCTGTCGACGGCTCAAAATTCAGTCTGAAGGCAGTGAGGCTTGCCAAACAACTGGCACAAATCCAGGGTTCGGAACTGCTCTTGCTCCACGTACTGGACACGGCTGTACTCGATCAACTATGCAGATTTAACTACAAGCCCCAAGATGAAGTCCGTGCCGACATGGAAGGAAGTGCAAGAGCCTTTCTGGAAGACATGTCCCGGGAAATCAGTCAATCCGGTGTTTTGGTCTCCATAACAATCAAGGAAGGGACCCCTCATGAGATGATCATTGATGAGGCAGTCAGTTGGGGGGCTGACCTCATTGTTATGGGAAAATTGGGGAAAAGAGGCGTAAGCAGAATCCTGCTCGGAAGCGTCGCCGAACGCGTGATCGAGTTTGCCGACCTCCCTGTTTTGCTGGTTGCTGGCTGCTATAGATGTATGCAGATGAATTGATACTAATTTAAGCCAATTCTTGAGCATCCATCTTTAAATCTTCTGTCCAAAAATCTGGATATTTCATATAAGATATGGGCAACAAGCACCGAGTAGGCTGTTCGTCATATAACTGCGGCCATTGGTCCGAAAATTCTTTTATCGAGCAACTATTTTTTGAGTCAATTGTTCAATTTT
>QNAY01000025.1 GCA_003645605.1 Thermodesulfobacteriota bacterium | reverse complement strand
TCAACTCACTCAATCTCACATAGATTACTTCGTCGTTCACAACTCATGCTCAAAAAGCACAGATACGTTCCTGTGGTGGAAGAAAATTTTTTGGGATCAGTTGACCCCGTGAACGGTTACAAAAATAGTAACCGTCACGGGATTACAACGCCCGTTTTACCGCACCCATCGAACTGTAAGCGTTTACAGTGTGCTGCAGATGCGAGGCGTACGGGTACGCAGACGCACTCCCTGTACTTCAAGTGCCCGACAACAAAGCAGATGTGGTGTCCTGTGAACGGTTACAAAAAATAAAGCGGACATCCTCCTTCTGAGAATCTCCGCAGTGTTTACTCTTACTGATATAATTTGTTTTTAACTATCTAAAAATAGGGTGAATCGGATTAGGTGTCAAGGCAAAAAAAGAAAAGTTCAACTACCTGATAGCCTTCCAGTATTCCGCAAACACATAAGTAGAGAGTATGAATCCCAAGGGCACATTGACCATAACGCCTATTGTAAAGGCCCAGAACGGTTTCATGCCGAATACGAGCAGGTCTTTAACGCGTGTGGAAAGACCGATACAGAGAAAACAGAAGACAAAGCACCAGGAGCGTAACTTTTTGATAGGAGCGATGGCCTTTGATTTAAGGACGCTCTCGAACCAGTCAGATTTGTAGTACAACTGTTTTAATGCTGCTTTTTGGTCTTTGTTTGTTGCAGATGCCAACAACATATCCAGCTCGTCAAAAGACATCTTGCCCTGAAAGGTAATAACTCCCTGTCCAGGAGGCAGGGCAAACTTATCCGCTAATTCGGCCGGCACCTTATAGTCTGAAAAGTCAGCATTATAGGCTTCCTTTATTACGTGGGTCTTGAGGACACCCTGTAGCTTTGCCTTTCCTACATGAAGTTTCGGCCCGGTTGCTGCGATAATGCTGATAATGATCGAGGCTGCAAAGAAACCCAGCACGAATTTAGGGAATCTTTCCCAGATTACTCCAGGCCTGACAGCCCTCTGTCCTTTTTTTTCTTCCCAAAATATGACTGAGACAATTGAAAGGACAAATGCCCATATGCCTACCCAGATATCCCGGCCGATTACCTTCATCAGTGTGAAGGTATGGATGGCCGATTCTCCATATTCACTGGCTATTTCTGCAACTACTGCAAACCCGGCTGCATCTGCAAACTCAGAGGTCCCTACCCATGCTCCGGCTTCCCCCGGAGTTATGGTTCCTATGGTATCCGGTGTAATTGCCAGCTTGTCCGGTGGAGGAATCATTATTTTTGTGATCACCACCAGGGATAAAATCATGACTATTGCCCAGATAGAGACAATGCCGATAGTGATGGCAATATGGTCCTTTTTTGCCTTGACTGCCCCGCCAACAGCAATTGCTGCGGATACACCGCATACTGCGCCACCGGTCCCCAGGACGGCCCCGAATCTTGGCTCCAGGCCAAAGAGTTTAGTGGCGGCCAGATAGATGGTTAACCAAGTGGTTACGGAGATGATGGTTGCCTGGACAAAGGCAATCGGGCCAGCCGTGATTATGAGGGTAAAAGGTAAGGTTGCGCCAAGCAAAACGATTCCAGTCTTTATATAGTATTCAGTCCTCATTGAGGTCTGGAACCATCTAGGCATCTTCTTGAGATTACCTATGATCAATCCAATAACCAAAGCAAGCAATGGCGCTCCCAGGTGCGCGTCCTTCATCATCTTTGAAGAGGCTAGATAGAAAATGGCCAGTGAGCTCAGGAATATAATGGTATAACCTGAGATATATTCTTTTATGTTATGGCCCATGATTGCCATACTGATGGTAAAGATCAGACCAAAGCCGATAAAGATAATAAGGTATGGCACAAAATGTTTCACAAGGTCAGACCACAACCCGGCAAGATCTGACCACTTTCCGGGTGTTATGGCGATCTCTTTGATTGTGGTTCCACTCCAAAAGAAGGCCATGGCCACAAAAATGATCAACAACCCCAACCAAATAGCCCAGCAGTCCTCTGTTTGGTACAGTTCGGATATTTTCCCTGTTTGCTTCGCCATAATTGTGTCTTCCTACTACCTAAGTTGAGCGATTAGCCATTAGCTTTTAGGTGTTAGTAACTTATTTGTAAAACAGTAGGCAAATTAACCGCTAATACCTAATTTTGTAATAGCAATTGAGTATGGGCATGATTCCTTTCTATGCTTGGAAGGGCCTGCAGATCTATGTATTTTTCTTCCGCGTACCGGAACGACTTATTCGATTATTCGGAGGAAGCACTGCCTCGCGAGCCTTTTTGGCAAGGATCCCTTGTAGAAAATAATCACTTATTTGCCTTGCGGCTGTGGAGACACTGTATTTTTTCTTGTAAGAAAGGACCCAGAACCTGGACATTTCATCCAGTGCTCCGAAAAAGGCCCTTTTGAATATCCCTGGCATCACTTCTGCCAGAAAGATTTCCTGAGCCTGACCTTGACGTACTATGTGTGAGATGATGTTGACATATTCGGCAAATTTTTTGTTGCGATATTCCTTCATAAACTTGCTGCTTTGGCGCAGCTCCACCTGTATTACTTCTGCCAGGTCTCTATTTTCTTGGACCAGGATTAAGTGAAGATAAGCAAAGCGCTCCAACTTTTCCCTCGGATCATCAAATGAGGCGATTTCCTGCTTCACCCTGGCAATGATTTTGCCCATTTCCTCTTCAAATATAGTGATGAGGATGTCGTACTTATTGTTGAAATAAAGATAAATAGTACCATCGGCCACATTGGCTTCATTGGCTATTTCCGATATCCGGGAATCGAAAAAACCATTACGGGCAAACACCCGAATGGCGGCTTGTACAATTTTATCATGTTTGTCTGCGGTTTTCATAGGCAGGTGCAATATGGATTTTAATGAATGTACGTTCATTCAGTTATTCCACTTATTCTCTTTTTGTCAAGAGAAAATGTTCATATATTTTCTAAAGTTTGTATTTCTGGCAGGTTATATATATAATCTTTGAAATCGTTTCTTGACAGTATTTGCTGCCGTCAGTAATTTATATGGACTTAACAATTGCCAATGATTGATCTCTTGGAGGGATGGCCGAGTGGTTGAAGGCGGCGGTCTTGAAAACCGCTGTGCCGAGAGGTACCGTGGGTTCAAATCCTACTCCCTCCGCCAAAAAAATATCAATACGGAGAGGTGACCGAGAGGCCGAAGGTGCTCGCCTGCTAAGTGAGTGTATGCTGAAAGGTGTACCGTGGGTTCGAATCCCACCCTCTCCGCCAAAGAATTAATATAACCGTTTAAACGGTGAACCCTGAACCTGGGAACGCCTACGAATTAATTTCTCAAATTTTCGGTAAAAGCCGGTATTTTTTAGGAGGTGTATCTAGTCATGATGCGGAATTTTCTTTTTACGTCGGAGTCAGTAACCGAAGGTCATCCTGACAAAGTAGCGGATCAGATCTCAGACGCTATTCTGGATGCCATCTTAGACAAAGACCCTTATGCCAGGGTTGCCTGTGAAACTTTGGTAACCACAGGGCTGGCCTTGATCGCGGGCGAAATAACCACGGATTGCTATGTAGATATGCCCCAGGTAGTCCGTGGTACTATAAAAGAGATCGGGTATTCCAATTCTTCCATGGGTTTTGACTGGCAGACCTGTGCAGTTATTTCCAGCGTTGACAAACAGTCGCCGGATATAGCCATGGGTGTGGATCGTGAAGGCGATATCGGCGCTGGAGATCAGGGTCTGATGTTTGGTTATGCCTGCGATGAGACTCCTGACTACATGCCTATGCCCATATGGTATGCCCATCGATTGGCATTTCGTTTGGCAGAAGTGAGGAAAAAAGGGATTTTGCCCTTTTTAAGACCTGACGGCAAAACACAGGTCACGATTCAGTATGAGGAAAGAAGACCTGTCTCGGCCCATTCCATTGTAGTAGCTGCCCAGCATGACCCTGGAGTCAGCAATAAGGAAGTAAGAGAGGCAGTGATTGAAGAGGTTGTTAAAAAAGTCGTTGCACCAGAGCACTTAACCGAAAAGACAGAATTTTTTATAAACAGCACAGGGCGTTTTGTGGTAGGCGGTCCTTTGGCAGACTGTGGAATTACCGGGAGAAAGATTATTGTTGATACTTATGGAGGCCGAGGTCATCATGGTGGCGGGGCCTTTTCCGGAAAAGATCCGACAAAGGTTGACCGTTCTCCCTCATATATGGCCCGTTACGTAGCCAAGAATCTGGTGGCCGCTGGGGTTGCAAGGGAATGCGAGGTCCAGGTGTCTTACGCTATTGGTGTTGTCCGGCCCCTGGCCATAAATGTCCGCACTTTCGGTACTGAGGCCATTCCACGGAAGCGGATTGTAGAACTCATAGAACAGAATTTCAGTTTTAAACCAAAAGACATCATTGATTACCTGGATATGAGACGGCCGATCTTTAAGAAGACGGCTGCATATGGTCATTTCGGCAGACCTGAGCCGGAATTTACCTGGGAGCGCCTGGATATGGTGGAAACTCTCAAGGAACAAGCGGGACTGTAGGGAGAATAAATGTATGAATTATCACATTAAGGATGAAAGCCTGGCGGATGCCGGACTTCTGCGCATTGAGTGGGCGGCCAAGAGCATGCCTGTATTGAACATGATAAAGGAGCGTTTTTTGAAGGATAAGCCCCTTAAAGGGATTCGTGTCGGGGCATGCCTGCATGTCACAACTGAAACCGCATCTCTTGTTCAGACCCTGAAGGCAGGGGGAGCTGAAGTGTATTTATGCGCGTCAAATCCTCTCAGCACACAGGACGACGTGACTGCCTCCTTGGTCAAGAACGATGGTATCCCTGTATTTGCCATTAAAGGCGAAGATAATGATACCTACTATAACCACTTGAGGGCGGTCCTTGACGCAAAACCGCAGATCACCATGGATGATGGGGCGGATCTGGTCTCTACTCTCCATACCGATCGAAAGGAACTTCTGGGTAATGTGATCGGCGGAACAGAAGAGACTACTACCGGGGTTATAAGGCTTCGGGCAATGGCCTTAGATGGAGTGCTCGACTACCCGATTGTGGCGGTCAATGACGCAAATACCAAACATCTGTTTGATAACCGTTATGGAACAGGACAGTCTACCCTGGATGGTTTTCTCCGGGCCACTAACAGGCTTGTGGCAGGCAGTGTTTTCGTGGTGGCTGGTTATGGCTGGTGTGGCAAAGGCCTTGCCATGAGGGCCAAAGGCATGGGCGCCAGGGTACTTGTTACGGAAATAGAGCCCTTGGAGGCCCTTGAGGCCGTTATGGATGGATTTGAAGTCATGCCTATGGCCGAGGCAGTTCCTCTGGGTGATTTTTTCTGCACTGTCACCGGAGATATTAACGTCATCCGCAAAGAGCATTTTCTCAAGATGAAAGACGGCGCCATTGTAGCTAACTCAGGTCACTTTAATGTGGAAATTGATCTTGAGTCCCTGGAGAAGATAACCAAAGAAAAGCGTACAATTCGCGATTATGTAGAAGAACATGCCTTGGTAAATGAAAGATGCATATATATCCTGGGAGAGGGCAGGCTTATTAACCTGGCTGCCGCTGAGGGGCATCCTTCAAGCGTTATGGATATGAGCTTTGCCAACCAGGCCCTATGCTCGGAATATATGTTAAAAAAAGATATCGGGCTGGAGAAAAAGGTCTATGGCGTACCGGAAGAGATAGACCGTGAAATTGCAAGGCTGAAATTGTCGAGCATGGGCATCCGGATAGATACACTCACTGAGGAACAAAAGAAGTATCTGTCTTCGTGGGACATGGGAACCTGATTCCGCTCACCGTCCATTACGCCCCATAAGCGATAAGTTATTTTTGCACCGGATGGACTAATGAACATCGAACATCGAACGTCCGACATCGAATGTTGAATGGGAACTACTCAGGCGGATAGGTTAAAGGCTGAAGGCTGTTAGGAAAAAGCGAAGATACTGCGAATTTTGAAGCCATGTTTGGTGTGAGAAAATCGGCTGCTTCTCCGCCAAAGTGCGGCAAGAGTGCCCTTCGGATCCTTTCAGCCTGACTACGTGAGCAGGTACCGTTGAATGTTCGGTATTGGATATTTGTTTTTCATTCGATGTTCGACGTTCATTTTTCAAAACGATTCTTCTGAATCAGGAGTATTCTTTTAGGAATCTGGTTACTCCACTTGCAAGTCCTGAACATCGAGCATATTTGTGAGTTTTCTTAGGCTTCGAATAATCTCTTTTATCTCGCCTTCGGGAAGCCTTTTAAGTCCATCTACAATCTTATGCTGGATAGGGGGTGGGGCATTATCCGCAAGACTCCTTCCCAATTCTGTCAACTCAATCGTAATCACCCGACGATCAGGAGATTTTCTCATCCTTGTCACAAGCCCTTTTAGTTCCAGGCGGTCGATGATCCCTGTGACCGTACTGGAACTGACCATAATTATCTTGGCAATCCTGGAGGGAGGAAGAGGCCCATTTTCATACAGAGCGATGAGACAGTTGAGTTGGGGAGCGCTCACCTGGTACTTCTTGTTCAATTCCTTGGTATAGAGTTTTCCCGCCTGCATGAGCCTGTAGATCTCGTACACGATCTCTTTAATAGAAGCCTGGGGGACCTCGTAGCTCATAGCTCGATATAGTGTTTGGACATTATATGTTATTTCCGTGTGTCGCTCAAAAAGTTTTCAGTTGAAATATTACACTAATAAAATAATTTACTATCAAGAAGCTGCTAAAGCAATTAATTTTTTTGGCATCCTGAAGTGTACCCCATTGTCACCAGGCAGGAGAATGTGATTTTATTGTTTGGCTGGAAGGATCGATGGATCCTTACAATTTCATAAACAGATCCACTGGCCTACGGTTGCTACCGCCTGACCTGCACCGAAGTGTTCGGTGAAGATGCGAAAATAGTGAAGCTCCTCCTTGCTGCGAACAATTGGATATTCGGCTTGGCTGTCAGCCAGCTCGCCATCCGTGATGGCGTCTTCAAAATAGGCTGGAAGCAGATCGGCAATACCGGATCCCTGGGAAAATTCCTGTTTCAGCCGCCAGGTTATGCCTTCGGGCAGCATTCCTTCATAGGCCTTCCTGAATATCCATTTTTCGATCTTGTTTTCCCCGTCAGGTTTTTGTTTGTACTCAGGCGGGATAGCCATTGAATAATTAAGCAGCTCTCCGGATATAAGAGGGGTTACCACTCGCACGCTGTTGCACTGGTTCATACGATCCAGCCGTAATGCAGCGTTACTGTGCAAGAAGCCGAGACATTCCATCTGCCGGGCGAACAGCTCGCCGAGTGGAAAATCCTTAAAATACGTATATCCGCAAAACACCTCATCACCGCCTTCACCGGAAAGAAGCACCTGGATGCCTTGCTCTTTGGCAAACCTGGAGATAAGAAAATTCGATATTGAGCTTCTAACGAGTGAAGGATCAAAGGACTCAAGATGGTAGATAACCTCCGGCAATACCTCCAAAGCCTGATTCAGGTCCACCATAACCTCATGGTGGTCTGAGTCGATATGGCCGGCCATGACCCGTGCATTTTGGATGTCGGGGCTTTCTTCCACACCCAGGACGAAGGTTTTTAACCGTGCATCCTTTCCGTACTTTTCTTTGTATGCCTCACTGGCCAACATAGAGATCACACTGCTGTCAATTCCCCCGCTCAACAGACTGCCTGTTGAAAAACGGAAATCCACCCGGTTAAGGAGACTCTGCCGGATTTTTGTCCTGATATCCTCTGTTATTTTATCCAGGTCGGTATGCAGGACCTCAGGGGGAGCCTTTGGCAATTGTGCGAATGGTGTCAAATGGCCGTGGCGGTTCATGTAATGCCCGGGAGGAAATTCATGGACGTCCTCTGTTACCTCGATAATGCTTTTCAGCTCGGAGGCCAAATACAGGGTCTGATTTTTCCATCCGAAAAAAAGTGTCTTGATACCCAATAAGTCCCTGGCTGCAAAAAACTCGTCCCCGTCGGAGATAATAAAGGCAAAAATTGCGTCGTTTAAGTGCCGGAGCATATCCGTGTTGTAGCGACTATACAGATCGAGTAAGAGCCGTTCCTCCCTGAATGGGCCATCCGGGATGCCTCGTGATCTGGTCAGTTCATCCCAATTGCCCACCTGGCCGTCGTAGCAGATTCTTAAATCAGGGTTCCTGGGACCTGATACGGGAATATTGTTATCTCCCGGAGCTAAAGCAGCGTCGGCTTCGAGGTAATTCTGGGCCATGATGATTCCATTATTTTCAAACATCCCTGAGACATCCGGCCCACGGTGTGTGATCTTCCGGAACATGGAATTCACATCGTCATGATCCAGCTTACCATACGCTATAACTAATCCACTCATATAAATTCCTTATGACCGTTCACGGGATTACAACGCCCGTTTTACCGCAACCCATCGAACTGTAAGCGTTTACAGGGTGCTGCAGATGCGAGGCGGAGGGTACGCAGACGTACTCCCTGTACTTCAAGTGCCCGACAACAAAGCAGATGCGGTGCCATGTGAATGCTTACCTATTTCCGAATCTCAAATATCCCGACAAGGCTGTGTCCCATTCCTGTCCCTGGCTGCATGTCCATCTCCAGCTTTCGGAGAGAATAGCCTAGATGCGGTTCTATCACATTGGCGCGGACATCCCCCCATTTGAGCCACGCCGCTCCCTCAATAAGCCTTCGCATGCTGTGCATTGCCTCCTTCAGGGGCTCAGGATAATAGGGGAGCACATCAGGGACCGTAGGCATATTCTCCGTCTCTGAGTCGTACTCACTGAGCAAAGAGATGGTATATTGTATCAACGTGTTGCAGGACATGAAAAACATCTCAAAAAAGTTATTGAGGTATCCAAAATCCTGAAGGGGCACGTAGTCCACCAGAAGGCTTTCCAGGTCCGTACGCACGTACCCCTCGAAGAGGGAGTTTACTTGTGTGCGCAGCTTTGGACAGTTTTTATTGTAATCACCCGTGTCCGTGTGCCTGCCGATCAGTATGGAGCGGTCGAAGAATGCCAGAGGCTTGATCTCTGCCCCTGATTCCCTGGCGGACTCATCTATTATATGCATAATTTTATCCCGCGTTATGAGACGTAGAGGAAAAATCGCAACATCAGCCCGGTCCCGTATTTCTTCCGGGTAAATGTAAGAGATGCGATAATCCATAAAGCACTCTTGATCCTGTGGATAATGCCAGAGATCCTGCCATTCATAAGAATATCGGCCCAACCAGTCACCCATAAAAAGAGCCCTCTCCGGGGCATGCCTGCATATATCCGAGATGATCTTCACGTTCTGCTCATCGTGAAAATGGGACATGGTG
>QNAY01000024.1 GCA_003645605.1 Thermodesulfobacteriota bacterium | reverse complement strand
TTTTGTCATTTCGACCGTAGGGAGAAATCTTTAATGCCTGTATTTTCAGTACGATAAGATTTCTCGCTTTGCTCGAAATGACAGTTTTGGTTAGTTTTCGTTCAGACACTAATTAACGTAATGTATTAATTTTTCAAAGCTAAATGCTAATGACTAATCGCTCAGCTTAGATAGGATCAACAGTGACTGACTACAACGAGGTGATACAAGAATATGCTTTAGCTCCTTGGTCTGTACTTGAACAGTACAGGATCGAGGAAATCCTGAGATATGATCACTTCAGTATTACCTACAGGGCCTCTAATATTAAATTTGACCAACTTGTGGTCATTAAAGAGTTCCTGCCCCAGGATTTAGTGATCAGAAAATCAGACGATGAGATAATTGCCAAATTTTCTTCCGATGAGGATGTCTTCCAGAATGGGCTCAAATACTTTATGGAGGAAGCAGAAGTTCTCTCCAAGTTCAGTCATCCACATATTGTGCGGGTATTAAGGAATTTTAGGGCCAATGGGACCGCATACATGGTCATGTTATACGAAGACGGTGTAACTCTCCAAAAACAACTTCATCGGATGGAACCGGACAACACTATGCCGGAAGACCGGATCAATCTTTGGTTGAGAGATATTTTTGACGGCTTAGAAGCTATACATGAAAAGGGAATTTATCATAGAGACATCAGGCCGGATACAATTTTTTTAAAAAAAGACGGCCCTGCCATGCTCATCGACTTCGGGGCTGTATGTTATGCCCTCAACAACGAATCCAAAAATGGAAATACGCTTTCACCTTCCGGATATTCATCCGATGATTTGTTTGCTGATAAAGGGGAAGGCGGGTTATGGACCGATATTTATCAGCTCGGTGCTGTAGTTTATGAATGTGTGACAGGACAGGAACCCACCGAAATTCAAATCCGGGTTCAATCATCAGCAAATGACAAGCATGATCCAATTCTGGAGCCATTAAAGCAAGCCGGCGATCGGGGTTACAGCAAGAATTTTCTGGATACCATAGTGCTGGCCATGTCTCCAAATGTGACTGATCGACGGTCAGCGATAGAGGCATTTGAGAATTTAAAGCTAACGAGTGACGAACTTGTATCGGGCGAAGAGAAGAAAGACGAGGTTTTAGATGAGGTGGCTGGCGACAAGGCTGATATCTCCGAGTTTTTTCAGGTTGAGAGCGAAGAAAAACCTCATATAGAAGCAGAAGAAGAGGTCAGCTTACCCGAACCTGAGGAGATTTCTGTCGAGGAAGTTTTTTTGGGTGAAGGTACGAGTGAACATCAGGAGGCCAGAGAAGAAGAGAACGGTGACGAAACTGATATCTCCGAATTTTGTCAGGCTGAAAGCAAAGAAGAAACCCCTATAGAAGCAGAAGAAGAGGTCAGCTTACCCGAACATGAGGAGATTTCTGTCGAGGAAATCCATTTGGAAATGGAGAATATGGATGAAGACGAGGAGATTATAGAAGAGGAAGTCGGCGACAAGGCTGATATCTCCGGGTCTCTTCAGGTTGAGAGCGAAGAGAAAACCCACGCAGAAGCAGATGAAGAGATCAGTGTATCTGAAGATGAAGAGATCAGTGTATCTGAACCTGATGAGACTTCTGATAAAAAGATTCCTGTCCAGGAGGATATTGGGGGGGCTACGGTTGAATCCCCGGAGGCAAAAGAAGGGGATACTGGAGATAAACCTGATGTCCCTGAAGATGTTCAGGTTGACGACAAGGAAAAAGTACGAGGAAAAGACAAGAAAGGAGGTCTGCTCAAGGTCGGACTGATAGCCATCCTTATAATGGGTCTCTTGGCAGCGGGGCTTTTTGTCTTTTTGAGACCTGGCCTGAGGGTTATGAGCGAGCCAAGTGCATCGGCTGTTTTTTTAGATGAAAATCATGTAGGAGAGACTCCCCTGAATATTAGGATGTGGGTGGGCGGAAAGCATATAATTAAGGTTACACAAAAAGGCCATAATGATTTCAAGCAAAGTATCGAAATGCAATTTGGAAAGACTGAAGAAATTATCGCAAAATTTGTTCCTAAACTTCTTGGGGAATTGATGGTCAAAAGTGATCCTGAATGTGCAGATGTATATTTGGATGGACAGATGAAAGGCGTGACTCCGCTTCGTCTGGATAAGGTGAAAAAAGGAACTATTAACTTAGAAATAAAAAAGGACCATTACAGTACTGTTAAACGTAATTTGGTCGTAAAACCCTCACTTGGCGAGACAACAGTTGATGTTCATCTGGAAAGTCTATGTGGTAGTCTTGTGGTGAAGAGTTTACCTGGTGGGGCAACAGTATTTGTTGATGGAAAAGAAAAAGGCGTCACACCCTTAAATTTAGAAAATGTTGAGAAGGGATTGCACGTAGTAAAAGTTTCCAAGAATTGTTTTTCTGTAGTGGAGAAACAGGTCGATATAACTGCATCGAAAAAGACGGAGGTTGATGTTCATCTGGAAAATCTATGCGGTAGTCTTGCGGTGAAGAGTTTACCTGGTGGGGCAACAGTATTTGTTGATGGAAAAGAAAAAGGCGTCACACCCTTACGTCTTGATAATATAAGAAAGGGTAATATAAGTATTAAATTAATTAAAAAAGGATTTGAGACAGAAAGCAAAATAATTACAGTTAAACCGTCAGTAGAAAGAAAGTTCTTTACGAAGCTTAGACAACCAACAATTTCTTCTGATGGCAGATTTGTAAATCATAGAAACGGCACTGTTACAGACACAAAAACCGGTCTCATGTGGACCCGGAAGGATAGTTATGTTCACCTTGGCAGATATTTGAATTGGGAACAATCGAGGTCATACGTTAATAATTTGAGAATGGGCGGATATGGTGACTGGAGACTTCCTACGGTTGCGGAGCTAAAGAAAATATATGAAATAAAAAAATCAAATACAGACAAGGATGGCGACATCATACATATTGATCCAATTTTCTCTAGTGGTGGGACTTTCTGGAACTGGTCGTCAGAAGAGCAGGATAAATGCTGTGCCAAAGTTTTTCTTTTTATCGATGGCAGCGCAGTCAAGAATGACCGGATGTTTTCTTATGAGAGGGGGGTACGCGCTGTTCGCCCATGAGTTTCGAATATGTTCTAAATCCTGAAGTCATCTGCTAATGATTTAATCGCAGATACCATTTTCAGTTTGGCCAATCCGATACCGGCTTCAGAGGACAGCACCAAAACCATGTGTATGTGAGCTTTGCCAGGATAGACCTTGAATGGGTCCTTGCCTTCATTTAAGCACCGCACAAGCATATGAATACGATCCGTTTCTATATGGATCATTTCACAGTTGCCGGCCCCCATGTTTTGAGATGCCTTTTGGGCATTAACCAGTATATTGTTGGCCAATATAGCAATTTCCGTTAAATTCAACTCTCCGGCCGGCAACATGACAAGTGGTTCACCGATTGGTGTGAGAATCCCCACACCTGCAAAATCTATAATTGATTTAAACGGCTCTAACTTTTCCTGTGCTGTCATAATGCCAGTGTCTCTTGATGTATTCTCTATTTCAGGTTGTGATACTAAATATTCTTCGTGTTTTTCTTCTATGTAATCCGGTTTTGTTTCATCTTCCTTTTCGTCTACTAGAAAATCGATCTCTTCGATCTTATCAATCCCATTTTCTTCAATATCCTTTGTCTCTTGTTTTTCAAGTTGCTTTGAGTCTTCATCTTTCATTTTACAAGACTCCATCAAAACAAAAGAGAGCGGAGAGATTATTGTCTTAGTCTTGTTTTCGCATAAATAATTAATTTCTATCTCTGTTTCGTCCCAACCAATGATTTCGTAGGCTGCCTGCTCACCTTCCAATGTTTCGGTCTTGGCATTTATTAGCTCTCCTTCCAGACAATACAGTCTGCCGATACGTTCATTGGATATTACCGTAAGAGTACAGGTTTTCCCTTCCATTTCCAGAAACTGCAGGAACGTGCCCAGAGTGATGCCTTTGATATGGCCTTGGGAGTCGTCCCTCGCAACATGTTGGCGGATGTTGTCTGCCAGCACATCGAAGTCCAGTGGTTTTTCCAGGTATTGAGTGGCACCCATAGTAAGGAGTTTTCCTTCCATGTCCGGGGTGCCGAATGCTGTCATCACGATTGTTGGTATATTAGAAAAATGTCTGGTCAAATATGCCAAGAGCTGAAATCCGTCCATTTCAGGCATTTTCAGGTCTGTAACAACCAGGTCAATTTTGGTGGAATTCAAGATTTTGACAGCTTCCTTTCCGTTAAAAGCTATCAAGACATTGAATTCATCAGAATATGACTTGAGACCGTCTGAAAGACTGAGCAGGAAAACTTTTTCGTCGTCTACTATCAAGACATTTTTCATGCTTGGGTTTCCCTGTTGGATTGATGATTGCTCTATCGTTCTATTTCCATGATTTTTCTATTCAGAACTCACGAATCAACTGTTCTACGAACCACGAGCTGTATTCTCATGCATTCTTCATTCCCGCCCTGCCCCCTGCTCCCGTGATTGGAAAATCAAGCGGTTTCGCTACTATTATCCTGACCTTCCGGAATAGATATTGTTACGGTAGTACCTTTGTTTTTTACACTGCTGATGAATATATTTCCGTTCATTTGAGCCAGCATTTTTTTTGTGAGTGTTAGCCCAAGGCCTGTACCTTGCGACTTAGAAGTATAAAAAGGTCTGAAGAGATTTCTTTGTTGTTCCCAAGTCATACCACATCCGTTGTCCATAATATTTATCCATATCAGTCCTTCCCATTTTTTTATCGTTATGACAATTTCCGGTTTTTCAGAATCATTAAGGGCATCATAAGCATTAATCATGATATTCAACATCACCTGCTGAAGTGTCCTGAGATCAACATGAGTATATTTAACATCCGGCAAGAATATGGTTTTGATCTTAATATTTCTTTTCTCAAAATCGTTTTTCACTAAAGGTAGAAACTTTTCCATAAAGGATGGCAGGTTCACATTACAGATATGCAATTTTTCAAACATATTGAAACTTTTTAAGGACTTAAGAAGGTATTCCATGCGGGATATCTCATTCAGAGCACGGTCCAGAAATTCCAATATGTCTTTTGAAGAATACCGGTTAATATTTTTTTGCAGAACACTCAAGGCCATTTTCAGGGAATTAAGGGGATTGCCGATTTCGTGTCTTATTCCGAAAAAAATATATCCTATATTATTCATCATATTTGCAGCTTCAGCGATTGATTCAAGTCTTGCTTTTTCTGTAATGTCCATTATGAATATCCAGAGATATCTGTTAGAGACGGTATAAACCGAATAACCCAAGAGCCTGCCTCCATACCTCAGTGTCTTTTGAGATGGGATATCCTCTATGTGAATATTTTCTATCTGTTCAGGAAAAAGAATGGCACTGAGTGCTTTGTAATCTTTAGGAGTAATTGTTTCGAACATGTCAATGGCAGTTTTGTTCTGAAAAACAACGGTTTTTTCTTTGGTGTCAAATGCAATCAGGCCTAAACTAATATTTTTCAGTATATTGGCATAGATACAGATCCCAGGGCATAGTTCTTTGCTGAAAGGGCAATGCCTGTCACTATTGTTCAGGGGAGTGTTCATTGGTATTTGGCCGGGATTGATAGGCTGTCTCCTTTTTCAATTCTGAACCGTCTGCCGGTGTAATTACGAGAACAGTAAATCCAGATCCTCTCTGGACAACTGCCGCAGCATGTCCTGCCCACCGCTCAGGATGGCGCTGACCAGTTCCCGCTTCTTTTCCTGCAAAGCAAGGACCTTCTCTTCTACTGTTTCGGCTGTAATGAAGCGATACGTAAATACTTTTTTGTCCTGTCCGATACGGTGGGTTCGATCGACCGCCTGAAGTTCAACTGCCGGGTTCCACCACGGATCTACAATAAATACATAATCCGCTGCTGTGAGATTAAGCCCCAGGCCACCGGCCTTAAGGCTGATAAGGAAAAGTTTTATATCTTCGTTGTCTTGAAAACAGCGTACCCTGTCTTTACGTCTTGCCTGGGGCGTCCTCCCATCAAGGTACTCATATATTATACCGGCATCATCCAGGGAGCGACGGATCAGGCCCAGCATTTTGGTGAATTGGGAAAAGACCAGGGCCTTATGTCCACCGGAAATAGCCTCTTTTATCAATGTCATGAGACTGTCCAGCTTGCCTGATCCTGCGCTATCCTCTCCGATAAGGGCAGGGTGGTTGGCCGCTTGGCGAAGCCTGAGGAGTCCCTCCAGTATCTTTATGCGACTCCTGTTGAGTCCCTGCTGTTCTATGGTTGTCAATATTGAAGCGCGATAGTGGTCCCGAACCCGGGAATAAACCCTGGCCTGTCCATCTGTCATGGGACAGAGTATTACATGCTCCATTTTTCCCTGGATTTCTTTGGCTACGGTTTCTTTGTCGCGCCTGAGGAGAAAAGCCTTTACCATTTTTTTAAGGATATCCCTTGCCGTTTTATCTCCCTGGGCTATAGGTTTTGCAAACCTCCTGTCAAAGACCGCCCTGGAACCCAGGAGTCTGGGATTTAGGAATTCCATCTGGGACCAAAGTTCCCCCACGTTGTTTTCTATCGGTGTGCCGGTCAGACACAGCCTGTGCCCGGCCCTGAGCAGTCGCACTGCTTTGGCAGTCTGGGAGTTGGAATTTTTGATCGCCTGGCTTTCATCCAGAATAATATAATTGAACTGCAAATCTTTAAGAGTCTCTATATCTCGTCTCACCAGACCATAGGTGGTGATTACCAGATCAGCCTGGTCTATCTCTTTAATCAGGTCTGAACGATTGTTCCCTGCATAAGCCAGTATTTTTAAATCAGGGACAAAACGCTTTGCTTCCGCCTGCCAGTTAAACAGGACTGATGTCGGGCTCACTACAAGGGATGGCCCTTGTTTTCTGTTTTCCATTTCTCCCGCGAGCCATGCAAGGATCTGTACTGTCTTGCCGAGCCCCATGTCATCGGCGAGTATGCCTCCAAAACTGAACTTCTTTAAAAAAGCAAACCAGCCCAAAGCATCATCCTGGTACGGCCGAAGGACTCCTTTGAAACCGACAGGAACGGGGACACCTTCAATTCCTGAGAAATTTTTCAGTGCATTTTTTATCTCCAGGAAACGCTGGTCAACAGACTCGACTTTATTTTCTTCCAGCAAAACGTCCAGGATCAAGGCCTGGGTCGATGGAAACCTGAGCGTTTTGCCACGATTTTTTTGTCCCGACGCAGCACCCAATTCAAGTACCGGCAGGTTGCGGGAAAGCCACTTTTCGGGAAGAAGTCCTGTGCTTCCGTCACCAAGCTGAACCGTCTGTTCTCCCCTTAGAAATGCCTTAATGGCCCTTGGCAGCGAGACTACATGTTCTCCAAAGGATATTCCGCCTTCCAAATCAAACCAGTCTATGCCGGATGAAATACTTAGTTCGGTGATGCGACCTCCCCTGAAAGGCTTTCTATTTTGTCCTTGGACCATCCAACCATCTTCTGTTAATTCTGAAAGGACTTCGGCCGTACCTTTAATATCTCTTTGAAATAGCTGATCCTCCTGTCGAAATCCTTTGTCAAATAGTCCCATCAGGATCTCGGATTCGGCATCTTTATTTCGTTTTACCCGTTGCCATTTTTCAGTATTCAGCACAGAGGATCTTGGATCATGCCAGTCTATTTCCAGATCTTCATAGTTCATAAAGACTTGGGCCTTTATGAGACTTTTCTCAAGTTCCACCAGGAGTAATGGTTTTGGAAATAAATTTTGTATGGTTTTGGGTGCTATCTCCTTCGGCAGACGAATTCGGGGGTTATCTGGAAGGGATTCCGCCTGGACCAAAAGGTTCCGGATGTCTTTTGGGGATATTTCCGTCTTCTCTGATTCCAGCGCAGCCTTTATCCAAGAAAGGCTGGGTCCCGGCAACTCATAAAGATACCCGTCATATATGAAAAGCACCGGCGAGGTATGAAAAAAAACAGGTATATTTGAAAGCGGCACGTCTTTGCCGTCCGGTTTCAGCCTCACTGATGGCGCGAGATTGAACCTCTTTTTCCCCTTTTTGGTCTTTTGTTCTGCTGCCAGCTCCAGCAGTGTAGCAGACGGGACTGCTTTATAGAGGGGATTTGCCAGTTGTTTTTTGGCTGGGTAAAACACTCTGCAACGTTTTGTCTCAGCCAGCAGAGGCAGGACGAGTTCAAGGTCTCTTGGTTCTAAGGCAAGGTCTGCAAAATCTTTGTGAGTCGGCTGGTAATATCGGAAAAAATCATTTTTTGGAGTTCTCCCGGACACATTGTCCAGCATAGCAATTATGGCACGATCCACTTTGGGAAGACCACTGTGTTCTATTGTAGCTGCCTGAAGTTTCCGTTCTCTTCCCAGTGTACCGTCTTTTCTAAGGTACCGTTCAAAGGCGGATACCTCTATGGCCATCGACGTGACGTTCAGGTCGTAACACAAGACGAACTTGCTGGAACCATCCAGCCATGGAGCTGTTAGCGGTTTCCCTTGCCAGAGAGCATCTGTAAACAGTGTTTGCCAATCGATTTTTTCCTTAGGCCGGGCCGTTTTATATTTGCAGTCGCCGGAAAGGGTCGGCATCCCCCCTGCTGCCAAGACCCTGTCCGCTTCAACTATGGCTGCCCACAGGTGTTTGCATGGGAAACCCTGTTGAAAAAAGGGGCAGGTGCAGGAAACGTGAATTTTGCTGTCTCTTGAATGTCTGTCAATTACTGTCGCTGTATAGAGCTTTGAGCCCTGGACTGTAGCTAAAATCTTTTCCCGCGAGACTTCTGTCAGTATTGCCTTTCCCTTCTCGGCATAATACTCACCGAGTTGGCGTATCACAGGCAGAAAAGAGTGTCTTAGTCGATCCTTCCAGAAATCTGCTTGATCTTTGCCCATTTTGTTTCTAAAAAGCCTTCGATCCATATCTGTGCCGTAGTCTTTGTGACAATGTTATTTTGGTAAGCGTTCACAGAGCACCGCGTCTGCTTTGTTGTCGGGCACTTGAAGTACAGGGAGTACGTCTGCGTACCCTCCGCCTCGCATCTGCAGCACCCTGTAAACGCTTACAGTTCGGTGGGTGCGGTAAAACGGGCGTTGTAATCCCGTGAACGGTCACTTATTTTGATAACATAACTTAAAAGCAAGCCTTTAATATACACTGTTTTTGTAAATAAAGCAGTTAAGGAACGTAGGCATCCTTCATTCACCAGTTTACACTTTTTTCGAAAAAGTGTGTATTGTCACATTGAATGCCGATGTCGAAAATGGAAATTCGAAATTAGTGCCTGAACGAAAACCACCTATTTGTGTCATTCCGAACGTAGCGAGGAATCTGTTGTTAGCTATAACATGTGGAATTTACAGATTTCTCCCTCCGGTCAAAATGACAACACAGGTGG
>QNAY01000023.1 GCA_003645605.1 Thermodesulfobacteriota bacterium | reverse complement strand
GAAGAATCAATTGGTGAACCGGATGAACCCAAACTGGAAAGACCTGAGTTCTGGATGGTAAAGATTTCTCCCTTTGGTCGAAATGACATGGCAGCGCGAATCATGACACATTAGCGTGAACGGCTACAGATTAACAAAACATGGAGTCACAGGAAAGCTGAATTACCGTTTGCGTAAATTCAAACAAACTGTAGATGAAAATATGCAGTTGATTGATATGCTGAATCATCGTGAATCAACCAGTTGCGGTAAATTGTTATGCACCATGCCTGTGTTTGCCGCTTACAGTTTAATAATTTGGGCCTTTGAGGGAAAAAACAAGGAAACGGATATGGCTTTCCTTTTGATCGGCCCCATCTTGATTTTGCAAAGAGATTGAAAGAGATACATGCGAATCTTGACCAACTTAGAAAAATTAAACTCTGTAAAGATTGCAAAAGCAATAACCCACTTCATAAAACGTTTTTCGATCTATCAGATGTCATGAATGATAAATCCTTATGGAAGAGTGTTGATAGAATTGAATCAGGAATTGAAACCTTTGAAAAATTACGTAATACTATGAGAATCGCACCAAAGACAAGCAAAAGAGGTCTTAATAGCGAAGGCTCTGTAGCAAGTATTTGGACAATTGAAAAAGGAGTAAACAAATTTAGGAAAGAGATTGTAAGTACAAAAGGGTACTCAAAAAACAAACAACACAAAAAAATGATCGAGCAGCTTGATAGGTATTGGGAAAAGTTATTTGCAGACCCAATAGAAGTGGAAACAAGTGATGGGGGAAAAATCATTCAGCCGCAAAGAACGAATAATTATGCTGAGCAGAATTTTAGAGATTTGAAACGAGGATACCGGAAAAAAACAGGTAATGGTTCCTTAGGAAAAAATTCGATCTGTGCGGTTAGGCGTTAGCATTAAAAAGGAGTAGAGATGAGAGATTTTAGGGTTTTTCGCTATTTGGTGTGGGTAATGACGATTAATTTCTGGGGACTCTGTCCCCAGACCCCTGAGGTTTATCGCTTGGATACCAATTCCAAAGAGGTTAAAAGATGGCAACAGTAGTCACCCTCTTCGGTCTTGGTCCCTGCCTCGGCGCTCGGGTTGCTCCCCAGCAGAGCCCTAATTACCTCTGGCTCAAGGACTTTTGATGGGGGGAAAATTGAACAATGAGAGAGGATTGATCAAGGTTGATTGATAGGCTCAAAATCACTATTATTTCGTTAACAAAGAGGATGAAAATTCTATCTTATTTTTGATCCATTTTGGTCTTGACAATGGGGAGTACTATACATCTGATAATGCTTCTGCCAGTTTGTAAACATCCAACTCGTAAACTCGTTTCATCTCTCCCAAATTTCTACTTTCCAATTTCAAGTTTCAAGCCGTGAACGGCTGCAGTTATTCAAACAAATACTGTTTTTGACTATAACAGAAACAGCTACCACTGCTGAAGATTTCAATCTGGAAAATTAGGAATAAACTGTTTTATCCTTAAAACTCAATGGAGCGTGGTACACAGTTTTAGGAATTTTTATTTTTTGACAGGATATACAGGCCCGCCCTGGCGCGACTTTCTTGGAAGACGCGTTGTGGGTGCACAAAGTCTGGGCCAGGGGTGCGACCTTGCCTGTAGCACATTGTCATTGTTGATTTCGGTAATAAAGATGTTGCGATCAAGCCGTGCTATATCGGTCTGGGCTATGGATGATCAGGATATGAGAAAAGTAAAGAAATCAAGTAAATTCAGTTGATCCTGTCAAGAAAGTTCGCCCGAAGGGTGCTAATTCAGTAGTACCGGAAACCTGTCAGTCCCTAATACTCCTGAGGCATATTCTTAAGTTGTGCCAGGGAAAAGACAGGGCCGTCCTTGCACACAAACTTGTCGCCGATATTACAGCGGCCACACATGCCGATTCCGCACTTCATGCGCATTTCCAGGGAGAGGATAATCCTCTCCGGTGAGAACCCCACCTTCTCAAGGACAGGCTGGGTAAACTTGATCATGATGGGCGGGCCGCATACAATGGCAATGGCGTCATCCGCACTGGTAATTTTTTGCTCTGTAATAGTGGGAACAAAACCTACGTTGTATTTCCAGTCCGGATCATCCGTCCCATCTACTGTGATATGCATGTGGATATCATCCCTCTGCTCCCACTCTGCAAGCTCATCCTTGTAAAGCAGCATCCCAGGATTTCTCGCGCCGTAAACTACGGAAATATCCTTGAACCTGGAACGGTTTTCAGGATGGAGCATATAGATGATACTGGATCTCAACGTGGTAAAGGCAAAGCCGCCGCCTATGATGACAACATTTTTCCCTTCCATCTCTTCCCAGGGATACCAGTTGCCAAGGGGTCCGCGGATGCCCATCACATCGCCTTCTTTCATGTTGTGCAGGTGGGTCGTAACCAACCCAACCTTATTTACTGTGAATGTTATATGTCCCTTCTCTGTGGGAGAAGACGCTATACCAATGGGGCTCTCTCCCTTTCCTGCTATAGACAGCTCTGCAAACTGACCGGGGGTGTATGAGAACTTTTCTTCATCCTTAGGATTGAGAAACACAAACCTGAAGGTTTTGAGATTCCTGTCTTCAGTCTCTGTAATGATCTTATCTATACGAACCGGATAGGGTAGGTATGGGTTTTCCAATGTAATATTCCCCGCTATAACCTATTCATTAACTCACAAACTTCCCTGATATCTATATTCGCAGGACAATTTCTGACACACCTGCCGCATCCTGAGCACTGAACTCCGTTGTTGTACTTGTCCACATAGTATTTAAGCTTGTGCATAAAACGCTGACGCACACGCTGGACCTTCTTGGCCCTTGGATTATGCCCTGAGCCATGGAGTGTAAAGAGCGGAAACATGCAGGAGTCCCAGTTCCTAATCCGGTCTCCCTGTTTTTCCAGGACCTCGTCCTGGATATCAAAGCACCAGCAGGTGGGACACAGATATGTACAGGTGCCGCAATTAATGCATGCAAAGGCCACGTCATCCCAGAATGGTGCATCAAAAAGCTCGGTCTGCACCTTGTCCTTTAATTTGTCAATAGAGATTTTTTGCTCTATTTTATTTGCAGCCTTGGCTGCCAGGTCTTCACCGGCCTTGAGTGCTGCATCATCTGCCTCTTTTCCACCTTGGGCATTTTCAAGAAACGCCTCGCCCTTTTCTGTCAGGGCCTTTATAAGAAATGTGTCTCCCAGGTCGTAAAGGAGCGCATCAAGGCCTTTTTCACTGAAGGGGCCGCCACCTACAGAGGTACAGAAACACGTGGAGCCGGGGGCGTTGCACCCAAGTCCCACAAGAGTGGTTGATTCATAACGTTGTATCCACCATGGATCTTGATATTCGGGATTGTCAAAATTGGGTCTGACGATCTGAAAGGCATGGGCGTCACAGGGCCTTATCCCAACGACAGCCTTGGGAGAGTAATCCTTTTCAGACTCTTTGATGATATTGGCATCAGGGGTATCTTCATCCAGAGTGTATGCAAATATCCGCTCCGATTGGGGATACACCAATGATTTTGGGGAGAGCCGTGTGTTTTGGAAGTTAAAGTCAGGGATTTTCTTCTCATCCAGGGCCTTGAAGGTATGAAAGTCTCCGTCCCTGACCGGAACAAATATATTATAAAAGGATTTTAGGCCTGATAGTGCCTTTATCCACTCTTCTTTGGTGTAGATTTTTTCTGTCATGAGGCGCTACCTTATGAAATCGTTGTAATCATCAGGCTGGAATACGTCCAGAAGGGGACGCTGATCCAAAGTCAGCCCGGCTTCCCAGGAGAAGAGTTCCTGCGCATCCTTATTGAGCTTCTTGGTAAACTGCCTCATCGGGATACCCACAGGACAAACCCGTTCACACGCACCGCAGTCTGTGCATCTGCCCGCACAGTGATAAGCCCTCAGGATGTGGAAGGTCATGGTATCAATGGGATCACTGCTTTTGCCTACCCACTGGGGGTTTGATTCATCCACAAAACAGGTGGGACAGTAACACAGAGGACAGGCGTTTCGACAGGCATAACAGCGGATGCACTTGTCTATTATCCTTGTAAAAAAATTCCATTTTTTTTCTGGATCCATGCCTTCGATCTGCTTGACATCCTTGTAGGTGTCTACTTCAATTTGCTCCTCTACGGGTGGAGCAACCATCTCATCAAATATTACAGGGTTGCGGTGGGTACAGACCAGACAGTTGCGCTGGAGATAGTCGTTTTTGTTGAATGTGTCCTCAAAATCTTTGCCTTTTACTGTGAAGGTGTTCCCCTGTTCCTCTATTGCAAGGATCTCTTTTTGCTTCACAGCCCTTTGAACGGCCCGGTGGTCGATCATGCCTTTACAGGGGATGCCGACAATATAGAGTTGATCACGGCTGATCTGGTTTTCTGTGATATGCGTAACGATATTTCTGGAATTGCATCCATTGGCAACAATCCCTATCCTGTCTGTCCTCTTGGTCAGATAATTGCACAGGTTCAGCCCGCAGTTACTGTCCCAATGGAGCAGGTCCACTTGATCGGCATTGCTGATGAGGACCGGCTGGTTCATCATGGGTAGGCTCCCCTTTTTATAGCCGATGAACACATCCACCTTGTCTTCTTCAAACAGCTTCCCGGCTGTCTTCCTGATCTTCTCGACATACTCCAGCATTACGCCACCTCGGCCCTTTTCTTGATAAAGTGTTTCGCAGGCCCAAGGGCCTTTACTTCTTTTGCCACTTCCCGCGCCACATCAACATACTTCGTCGCCTCTGCAGATGATATCCAGGAGAAATGCAGCCTGCCGGGTTCAATGCCCATATGTTCCAAAAGCCCTTTTAACAGGGCAAATTTTCTTCTTGCGTAATAATTACCTTCCAGGTAATGGCAGTCTCCGGGGTGTCACCCGGATACCCACACGCCGTCAGACCCGTGACGGAAGGCAGCCAATATAAATTTTGGGCTCACACGACCTGAACAGGGTACACGGATTATCCTGAAATTCGGGGGATACTGAAAACGGCTCACGCCTGCCAGATCAGCAGCTCCGTAACTGCACCAGTTACAAAGAAAGGTCGTAATCTTCGGCTCCCAGTCGTTCATATTTTTCTCCTATACTTCATCAATCATGGCCATAATCTGATCCTGAGCAAAGCCTTTTAGGTCTATGGCCCCGGATCGGCAGGATGCTACGCACAGGCCGCAGCCCTTGCACAGTACCGGATTTATCTCCGCCTTGCCTGCAAATCGTCCCTCTTCAATTATTGAAGGGGCATTGTATGGGCAGATGCTGACGCACACCCCGCAGCTACTGCACCACATGGGGTTAATCCGAGCCACAGTGCCGCTCGCAAATACCTTGCCCGTTGCGATAAGGCCGGATGCTCGGGACGCTGCTGCCAGGGCCTGAGCAATGCTCTCGTCAATGGATTTTGGATAATGCGCCAGTCCGCAAAGAAAGATTCCATCAGTGGCAAAATCAACCGGCCTCAGCTTGGCATGGGCCTCAATGAAGAATCCGTCATCATTTACCGGAACCTTAAAGAATGTGGCCAGTTGTCCTGCCTCAGACGGCACAATGGCAGTTGCAAGCACAAGAAGATCCGCCCGGAGGATAACAGACCTTTTCAGGATATGATCCTCCATCTCGATCTCCAGGGCATCCTTTCCTCCACTCACCTTTGGCTTTGATTGCAGGTCATAGCGGAAAAAAATCACTCCCTTTTCCCTGGCCTCTCTGTAGAGGTCTTCCCGCTCCCCGTATGTCCGCATGTCGCGATACAGCACATATACGTCTATTTCCGGATTGCGCAGTTTGAGTTCCAGAGCGCTCTCCACAGTGTGGCTACAGCACACCCGGCTGCAATAGGGACGATCAGGATTCCTGGAACCAACGCACTGAATAAAGGCCACGGACCCCAAGTCATTTAATGACGGATCATCCTGGATAAACCGCGCATCCATTTCCAGATGGGTGAGCACACGGGAATCTTCACCATAGAGGTATTCAGTGGGCTTGTATTCATGACCGCCGGTTGCGACTACCGCTACTCCGTGCTTTAGCTCAATTTCTTTATCTCCGTCTTTTAGGGTGGAGGAGAAGTTGCCTACAAAACCATCCACATTGGTAAGCTCGGTGGATCGGCGTACATGGACCATGGGGTTTTTCTCTATCTCGTCTACCAGGTCCTTCACATAGGTCTGGATGTCTTCACCCTTCCATGTCTTATTGAGGAACCTGGCCTGGCCCCCTAACTCCTCTGATTGCTCAACCAGATGGACCTCATAACCCTGGTCCGCCAAATTTTTCGCACAGACCATGCCGGCAACACCGCCGCCGACCACCATGGTAACCGGTTCCAAACCCAGTTCAGTATCCGGAAGGGGTTCCAGCAGGGCTGCCTTGGTAACCGCCATGCGCACAAGGTCTTTTGCCTTTTCCGTGGCGGCCGCAGGGTCATTGGCATGTACCCATGAATCCTGATTGCGGATATTGGCCATCTCAAACAAATACTTGTTCAGCCCGGCATTCATCAGAGTTTCCTGAAACAAGGGTTCGTGGGTCTTTGGTGTGCACGCGGCAACCACCACCCTGTTGATCCCCTGTTCCTTGATTACCTCGGCCATCTTCACCTGTGTATCCTGGGAACAAGTGTACATGTTGTCTTCAGCATATGTGACGTGCGGGAGCGTTTTGGCATAGTCCCGCACCTCATGCACGTTTACTACACCTGCGATGTTGATGCCGCACTGACAGACAAATACCCCGATGCGCGGAGGCTCGCCGATCACATTGGTCTCCGGCGGCATTTCCTGAACCTGGGTCTGTGTCCAACGGCTCTCGCTCAAAAGCACACTGGATGCCGCTGCGGCTGCGGAGGCCTCCATAACAGACTGTGGGATGTCTTTTGGCCCCTGAATCGCACCGCATACAAAGACACCTTCCCTTGTAGTTGCTACAGGTGCAAAGCTGTCTGTTTTGGCAAAGTTGTATTTATCCATCTCGATCCCGAGACGTCCGGCAAGCTTGACGCTTTCCTCCCCCACCTGAAAGCCTACGGAAAGCACTACAAGGTCAAAAATTTCGCTCTTCAGCTCACCACTGTCATCAACATATGTTATCTCAAGGTTACCGTCTTCCACCGGGTTAACGGTGTGAATGCGCGAGCGGATAAACCGCACACCATGCTCATCACGGGCCCGGTTATAATATTCCTCAAAATCTTTGCCGTATGTCCGGATGTCCATGTAAAAAATAGTCGGTTCTACATCCCCATGTGCGTGTTCCTTGGCAATGACCGCTTCTTTGATGGCGTACATGCAACAGACTGAAGAACAATAGCCGTGGTCACACCGATTGATATCCCTGGAGCCAATACACTGGAGCCATGCGATCCTTTTGGGTTCGTTCCTGTCAGAAGATCGCACAAGGTGCCCCATAGTAGGACCGGAAGCAGAGAGCATACGCTCAAATTCCATGGCGGTAACGACATTAGGATGTTTTGCATAGATGTAGGTATCTAATCCGGAGGGATCAAAGGACCCGAAACCTGTTGCCAGGATAACAGAACCTACTTCCAGCTCAATGGTCTCGGGCCTCTGTGCATGTGTCTCCAGAGTTATAGCCTTGGCCCCACAGGCCTCAACGCACTGGAAACATTCACAGCAGTATCCGCAGTTCAGACATCGATCGGCCTCATCTTTCCCTGATTCTTCATTAAGCCCCAGCTCCACCTCTCTGAAGTTTCCTGCCCGATCTTCCACAGGGAGTTCGGACATTTCCGCCCTTGTCCTTTTGGCTTCACTTTCAGGGATCGGGCGGTAAACCGGGTTCTCTACTGTAATGGGCGCCCTTCCTTCTGCCATATCCCGTCCGTCCAGATACCGGACAATGCTCTCAGCAGCTTCCCTGCCGGCAGCAATCGCACGGATGGCCACTGATGGACCTGTCTGCATATCTCCACCCGCGAAGATCCCTTCCCTGCTCGTTGCATAGGTAACAGGATCTACTTCAGTAGTCCCCCGGCGAGAAAATTCCAGGCCCGATATACGTTCTAATGCGGAAATATTGGGTCTCTGGCCAATGGCCAGTATTAGCTGATCGATGTCTATGTCGTACTCGCTTCCGGGGATGGGGATCGGCCTCCTTCTGCCCGACGCATCAGGCTCACCCAGTTCCATCCGGATGCACCGGAGCCCAACTATGTTGCCATCCCGTGTCAGCACCTCCTGGGGAGCAGAGAGGTATGTAAGACTGACATCTTCTGCCTCGGCCGTCTGGATTTCTTCCTCCCATGCAGGCATCTCGGCACGGGTACGCCGGTAGATGATCATGACCTTTTCTACGCCAAGCCTGACGGCTGAACGTGATACGTCAATGGCAACATTCCCGCCACCGATGATGGCAACACTTTTCCCTACATTGGTCTTTCCGGTCAGATTCACCTCTCTGAGAAAATCTACGCCCTGGCGGACACCTCTGGCATTTTCACCCGGGATGCCCAGCTCGATGCCCTTGTGGGCGCCGATCGCCAGGTAAATTGCCTTGAAGCCCTCTGCGAAAAGGTCATCAACAGTCAAGTCAGGGCCAAGGGCAGTCCCGGTCCTGATCTCCACACCCAGGTTGGTAATTACTTCAATCTCTCCGTCCAGGACCTTTTTGGGAAGCCGGTACTCCGGAATACCTACCCGAAGCATGCCGCCGGCCTTAGGCAATGCCTCAAAAATCACAGATTGGATACCTTTCTTTGCCAGGTGATAGGCCGCAGACAGCCCTGCCGGGCCAGAGCCGACAATGGCTACTTTCATATCTCTTGACGGCAGACATTCAATCTCAATGTCACGGGGATCAAATTGGTCGGATGCCAAACGCTTGAGGGCACGGATGGCTATAGGCTCATCAATTTTGCACCGCCGACAGGCGTCTTCGCAAGGGTGAGGACAGATCCTGCCCAATACACCTGGCAGGGGCAGGTCCTTCATTATGATCTTCAGTGCCTCTTTGAACTTGCCTTGCTTCACCATCTGCACATAACCCTGGACATTCAATCCTGCAGGGCATGCCAGACGGCAGGGGGCCTTGTCGCCCTTCTGGATGGAAAAGGAACCAGGTATGGCCTGGGCGTATTTTTTGAAGGTAGCCTTTCTTTTGGCCAGACCCTGATCATATTCACTTGGCAATACGACAGGACACACCTCGGCACATTCGCCGCACGCAGTACATCTGGAGCTGTCGATATAACGTGGGGTTTTATGGATTTTGACCTTAAAATTCCCCACCTCACCCTCAATAGATTGGACATCCGCCAGGGTGATGAGGTTGATGTTCAGATGCCGGCCGACCTCGACCAGTTTGGGGGAAATAATTCACATGGCACAGTCGTTGGTGGGGAAGGTCTTGT
>QNAY01000022.1 GCA_003645605.1 Thermodesulfobacteriota bacterium | reverse complement strand
CCACGAAGCAGCCGTAGGCCGAATCGCCCAGGAGGAGATCGAATACCTCATGGCCCGGGGTCTTGATGAAGAAGAGGCTACATCCACCATAGTCCGGGGATTCCTGGACGTAAAAATCAACGGTCTTCCCCCGGAGCTGAACAAAGAGCTGCAGGAAGTTGTGGAAGAGTGTCATAAGGGAATGTGATGATTTAGTGATTTGGTGATTGAAGTGAAAATAGGTCTGGCACAGTACGATCCTACAATAGGGGCCTTTAAGCACAATGTGGCCCAAATAGTTCGACTTGCCGGAAAGGCCGGGGATGAAGGGTGTGAATTGGTCATATTCCCTGAGTTTGCAGTATGTGGTTATCCCCCGCGGGACCTGCTTGAACGTAAAGAATTTATACAGGACAACCTGAAGGCCATGGATCGGCTGGTGTCTGAGGTGAAAGGGATTGCCGTCCTGTGTGGTTGCGTTTCACTTAATACCAAAAGTACAGGGAAACCCATACACAATACGGCCATCCTGTTTGAAGAGGGAAACGTCCTGGCCAAGGTGCACAAGCGGCTCCTTCCCAGCTACGATATTTTTGATGAAACCAGGTACTTTGAGCCCGGGACCGGGAGTGTGCCGGTCTCCTTCAAAGGACTTTCTCTTGGCATTACGATATGCGAGGACATCTGGAACGATGGCGACATCTTCCCGGAACATAACTATCCTGTGAACCCTGTGGCTGAACTGGCGGAAAAGGGGACTGATGTCTTCATCACAATAAATTCGTCTCCATTTGACATAGAAAAAGCCGCCTTTCGTTATCATATCTTGAGTCACCTTGCCGTCAAATACCACAGGCCCTTTTTTTATATCAATGCGGTCGGAGGGCAGGACTGTCTGATATTTGATGGTAGCAGTATGGCCGTTGATCATACAGGGAAGATTATGGCCCAGGCAAAGGATTTTACAGAGGATTTGGTCACTGTCGATACAGACGCTCTGCAAGGTGAAAAGCATATGGTCTCGGCTTCCAGGGAAGAGACTGTGATCAAGGCCTTGGAGCTGGGCCTGAAAGATTACACAACCAGATGCGGTTTCAGCAAGGTCGTGCTGGGTCTGAGCGGCGGGATAGATTCTTCTGTAACCGCCGCTGTTGCCGCACAGGCCCTTGGCCCTGAAAATGTACTTGGAGTCATAATGTCATCTCCTTATACATCAGAAGCAAGTATTGAGGACGCAGAGGCCTTGGCCCGAAACCTGGAAATCCGGATCATTACAATTCCCATATCAGACATCTTTGATTCATATCTTAAGACCCTTGAACCGGTTTTTTCCGGAAAAAAGCGAAATATTACCGAGGAGAACATACAGGCCAGGATCAGAGGCAACCTGCTCATGGCCATATCCAACAAGTTCGGCTACCTGGTACTCTCTACGGGCAACAAGTCGGAACTTGCAGTTGGGTATTGCACACTCTATGGGGATTTGAGCGGGGGCTTTGCCCTTATATCGGATTTACCCAAGACCATGGTCTATAAGGTGGCTGAATATCTTAACTCAGGGGGAGAAATAATCCCCAAGCGGGTGCTGACAAAGGCCCCTTCAGCAGAGCTAAGGCCAGGGCAGAAGGACCAGGACAATCTTCCACCCTATGATATCCTGGATGCGATACTCGAAAAATACCTGGAACAGAACACCTCACCTGACCGGATAATCGCACAGGGTTTTAATCCGGAGACAGTATATAAAATTGTTCAGATGGTTGATCACAGCGAGTACAAACGTCATCAGGTCCCTATGGGCCCAAGGGTTACTGCCAGGGCCTTCGGTTATGGTCGCAGGTATCCGGTTTGCCATGGATATGGGAGAATGTGAACAGACAAGTGCCTGCTGATATTTCAGGCCGGGAAAGGCCCATCCGGGTCTTTGGCCGTATGATGAAAAAGGGCTTTTTGGCCCATGCCTATTTATTGGTAGGAGCTCACGGAGCTGGTAAAGAGGCGTTGGCCTTTTCCCTTGCGAAACTGCTTCTGTGTGAAAAGCCACATCTCGGAGAAGATCTTCCAAGTCCATGCGGCAGTTGCGCGGGGTGCCTCAAGTTTGAGCACCGGACCCACCCTGATCTTGTAATCCTGAAGCCTCAAGGGGCAATGATAAAATTGGACCAGATCCGTGATCTGCAAAGGGCATTGTCCTTTTCCCCTCTGGATGCTCAACGTAGAGTCTGCCTCATACTGGAGGCCCAAAAGATAAATCTTCCAGCTGCAAATGCCCTTTTGAAGACCCTGGAAGAGCCCCCTGCCGGCAACCACTTTATCCTCACAGCCACCTCGGTCAAGACTCTCCTGCCCACTATTGTATCCCGCTGCCAGGTAATACATTGTAAAGGCCTATCAGTCGGCGCACTTATGGAGCGCGTTAAAGAAGAAAGACTTTGCCCCTCTGACTCTGCCCAATTTCTGGCCTGTTTTTCAGAAGGCAGCATCTCAAAGGCCAAAGATTTGCTTAAGCAGGATGTTCTTTCAGTGCGGGAAGATTTGCTTGATTTTCTGAAAAGTAAGAGGGGAAAGGCGCTTCTTATGCTATTTATCCTGGCAAAGCGGATTTCAAATAAACGGGAGAGTATCCTCCTTGCTGTTCAGGTAATCCGTACTTTTCTCAGGGACCTGATGATGCTTAAAGGGCTCCGGAGGAAAGACAGTAAAGAACAAAAGGAACTAAGTGTTCAGATACTTTTCAATCCTGATTACGAGAATGAGCTTCAGGCGATTTCACATCGATTTAGCTCTCAGGATCTGGCCGAATATTGCCAGTGGCTGGATAAAGTGGAATGGCTGCTGGAGCGAAATATAAGCAGGGAGTTCCTGGCAGAGTCAGCTCTCATTTTCTGGATAAGGAAGCGCAGATAATTCCTTCCTACAACCACTTTTCCAACATATCGACCAGCTCCTTAGGCGACAACGGCTTGGCGAGGTAGTCGTTCATGCCCGCATTAATGCACTTTTCCCGGTCGCCCTTCATGGCGTTGGCAGTCAAAGCAATAATCGGCAAGTTTCGGATTTTGGATTTCGAGCTTCGAATTTTCCGAGTAGCCTTATATCCGTCCATTTCAGGCATCTGGCAGTCCATTAAAACCAGATCGTAGGGCATATCCTCGACAGCCTTGACCGCCTCCAGACCGTTGGCTACCGCATTGGCCCGAAATCCTATCCTCTCGAGCATTTTCAAGGCCACCTTCTGGTTAACGATATTGTCCTCGGCGATCAGAATAAGCACGTTTGCCCGCCTGCTTTCGCTGATGCTGTGGCGAGTGATGAGCTCCTTTTTTTGTTCTCCGCCTTTTGCCCTCTTTCTTGAAACACCGAGCACCTGTGTAAGACAGTCGTACAGGTCGGACTGGCGGACCGGCTTGGTAAGATAGGCTGAAAATCCAAGTTCTTTCATTTTCTTTGCGTCACCGCGTTGGCCAATGGATGTCATCATGATGAGGAGCGTGTCTTTCAGACTTTCATCGTTTGTTATGTTCCTGGCCAGCATCTCACCATTCATCTCCGGCATCTGCTTGTCAATAATAGCGATCTTAAAGATTTCGCCGGCCTGCTGTGCTTCACGGAGAAGCTGTAACGCCTCTAGGCCGCTTTTGGCGAGAGAACATTGAACACCCCATGAAGAAAGCTGGGTTTTTGCTATTTTGCGGTTAGTTGGGTTGTCATCCACAACCAGCATTTTCACTCCGCTTATATCGGCAATCTCTATAGGTTTAGGTTGTTTTTTGGATTTTTTCAGCTTGACGGTAAACCAGAAGGTCGAGCCTTTACCTGCTTCGCTTTCAAGGCCGATTTCACCGCCCATCGTCTCGGAGATCTGTTTGGATATAGCAAGTCCTAGCCCGGTACCGCCGAATTCTCGCGTAGTGGAGGCATCGACCTGGGAAAAGCTCTGAAACAGCTTATCCTTTTTATCCTCGGGTATCCCTATACCAGTATCGCTGACACTGAAACGCAGCACAATTTCTGTATCCAATTCCTGCTCGATTATGCCGTGTACCGTGACCTCTCCCTCAGAGGTAAACTTGAAGGCGTTTCCCGCCAGGTTGGTCAGAATCTGACGCAACCTTCCCGGATCGCCGACCAAAAAAGCAGGTACTTTCGGATGGAGTGCGCAGATAAATTCCAAATTCTTTTCATCGGCATTGAATGCCATAGTGGATGCAAAGTCATTCATCATAGCCCATATATCGAAGTCGATCTCCTCCATGTCTAATTTGCCTGCTTCAATTTTGGAGAAGTCGAGGATGTCGTTAATGAGCGCAAGCAGCGATTCAGCACTGTTTTGCACAGTTTTAGCGTAATTTTGCTGCTCATTGGACAGATCAGTATCCAGAAGCAGGCCGATCATACCGATTACCCCGTTCATGGGTGTGCGGATTTCATGGCTCATGTTGGCCAGAAACTCGCTCTTGGCCCTATTGGCCGCCTTGGCTTTTTCCGCCATTTCGTTGGCGCGCTTGTTCTCTTTCTTGAGCTGGTCAGTGCGATCCCAAACACGCATCTCAAGGTTTTCCTTATGTTCACGCAATTCGGCCTCAACTTTTTCTCGTGCGGCAATCTCAGACCGAAGTTGCGATGCGTTTCGCCTTTCACATTCAATCAGCTCTACAAACTTCAGGGCCAATTCGCCTGTTTCGTCATGGGACACGGAGGCCATGTCAGGGCCTTGGCCCTTCTCCACCGTGGCTAGAAGACGTTGCAGTGGAGACAGTATCATGGTTACCACGAAAGAAAGTAGTACTATTCCAAGAGCAATGCCAAACAAGCCGATAATAGAGGAGAGCGTAATAATACGTTTAGTTATTTGAGCCAAATCCGCTTTAGACACCAGGACCATCAAAGCCCCTAATACTTTTCCCTGGTCATCAGCCAACCGGTCCCAAAGGACGATCCAGTCAGCTTGATTTATCTTGTAATTTTCCAGGAGGAATTCTTTTTTGGAGAGCAAAGGCTGTTCTATGTTTATTCCTTTTATCTTATGGCCCACAACATTTGGCAGCGATGCTGCAACAACGCTGGGAGACTTTTTATCAAAAGAAACAAGACACAGGTGGTCGCCGGTAAATTCATTTATGATTTCAACAAATTTCTGGTCAAGCAACGTCCTGCCCACAACAAAACCGATTATTTCCCCATTTTCCCGCACTACCGACCTGGCAACTATCTGGAAAGAACCGTTTTCAAAGACCAGATTTAACCGAAATCCTTCTTTGGTTTTTGTTAGTGCTTTTAAATCCTTGCTGACTGCAACGCTCTTACCAACATCCACGTCTTGCTCAGTGCTCGATATAATTACAGCCTTGTTATCTTTTTCTGTGGCAAGAATAGTAATCGAATCAAAGGCTGATGCAGCTTGACTTTTCTCGCATTCACTTGTTATGACACTGTAATCGCCGTTAAACCCTGCCACCTTGATACCCTTCCGAATAGCAGAACTGTCGGCAATCTTGTTAAGGTCATCGGTGATAATGGTCTCTGTTTTTTCCAGATACTTCCGAACAAACTGGAGCGACTCTCGAGCGTCTTCCTTTTTCTGAACACAAACGATCTGTATTACACCCACATTGGTCAAGAATGTGATAGCAGCGACAGTAATTATCAAGACAATAGCGCTCAAAATCTCTATTTTGGCCCGCATCGACCAGTTAGACATCCAACTCATAAAACACCTCTTAATTATAATCGGCACTTAATGTTTTTCTCATTAATCTTGCAATCAGTCTTAAAAACCCTCCTTCAACCAATCTTATGGTATTGTTCTTTCTAATCAACACCTTGCCCTTCATAGTTGCTTTTATTCATGATATAATTACGCTGAAAAACTCCTTTTTTAGCTCCTGTGGTTGCATATTGATTAAAAAACGCTCAAAACGTTCGTGACGAGGGATTTCTTCACCCTCGCAGATGAAAATTTCGTGTTTGGCGAACCCTCGCATTTTGTGTGCTGACCATTATTATCCCATGACTTTTCAGAGGATTTTTACCGGCAGGCGACTCCTTTGTCGTTTGAATGAAGAAACAGTCAGAATGGCAGTGCTTGCAGCACTTTTGTTTGTGGGACTAAAGATGTTCTTTGACAATATGAGAAATATATATTGAAATGCAAAAATGTCTCAATAAATTTTTAAATAAGGGATCTTCATGAAACAAAATCATATCCAGGAAAAGGAACAGTTCAAAAAGCTTTTCAAACAGGAACATATTGATAATTTTGAAGAAAGATTCAAGGTCTTTGAAGTTTTTCTTCAAACCGAACGTCATGTTACAGTCAATGAACTGCTTGAGCTTCTTAATGAAAACGGGTATCAATTAGAGTCCTCTTTTGTAAGGGATACGCTGAAGCTCATGTGCCGCTTCGGTTTTGCCAAAAAAATTAAGTTTGAAGATGGGCCGGTGCGCTATGAGCACAGGCATCTTGGGAAACATCATGACCATATGATTTGCACAAAGTGCAGGAATATTATTGAGTTCGAGGACCAACGGCTTGAGAATCTCCAGATACAGATTGCCGCCACCTACGGTTTCCACATGCTTCAGCACAAAACGGAAATCTATGGCATATGTTCCAACTGCCTTAAAACACGTATACAGCCCATGTCTCTTGTTATGGCCAAGCAGGGTGAACATCTCATAATCAAGGATTTCACAGGGGGCGCGGGGGCGCGCATGCGTTTATTGACAATGGGCCTGAGAGTGGGAGACGAGTTGGATGTCATTACCAGTCCCGGCAAGGGACAGATGGTTGTTGCCGTGGATTGCAGACGATACGTCATCGGACGTGGGTTGGCACAAAAAGTATTGGTTGAGCCAAAGAAAAGTTAGGGGAAAAATTTGTATATGTTGTTAAGCGAAATGAAGGAAGGCCAGGCCGGAGTAATTAACCGTGTAGGTGGAAATGGCGCACTGCGCAGGAGGGTACTTGAAATGGGTATCATCAAGGGTTCGGAAATTTACATAGAGAAATATGCGCCGCTGAAAGACCCTCTTGAACTGATTGTTAAGGGTTATCATTTATCACTCAGGGTTGAAGAAGCCGCACAAATAACAGTCGATGACGTAAAATAGGAACGTCTTTATGTCTCAAAAGAGTCTTACAATAGCCCTTGCGGGCAACCCTAATTCAGGCAAGACAACAATATTCAACAATATTACCGGGACCAGGCAGAAGGTCGGGAACTGGCCCGGCGTAACAGTTGAAAAAAAAGAGGGTATTGTAAGTAAATACGGATATGAGCTTAAAATTATCGATCTTCCCGGAACTTACAGTTTAACACCCTTTTCAGTAGAAGAGATTATCGCACGGGATTTCGTACTTGATGAATGTCCTGATGTTGTAATCGATATTATTGATGCCTCCAACCTGGAGCGAAGCCTTTATCTTGCAACCCAGCTTAGGGAGACTGATTGCAAGGTTTTGTTCGCCCTGAACATGGCTGATATTGCCCGTACACGGGGAATCAAAATCGATGCGGAAAAGCTCTCCGAACTTCTGGATCTACCCATAGTCTTCACAATCGGAAACAAAAACGAGGGCATAGATGCACTTCTGAAAAAAGCCATAGACCTGGCTGAGTCAGATGTAGATACCAGAGGGAAACGTAAAGTCAAATATAACAAGGATATTGAGAATTCAATCTCAAAGCTCCGGAGCTTTATTGAAAAAGACCCAGGAATATCACTTCCTTATAAAACAAGGTGGACAATAATAAAACTCCTTGAAAATGATAAAATCGTTAAGGAACGTGTTCTTCAAAAGGCAGGAGATCAAGGCCAAAATATTATTCAGGAAGTTCAATTACACTGCGAACTGCTTGCGGACCGCTTTAATGATGATCCTGAAATAGTAATGACAGATGAGCGATATGGATTTATTGCCGGAATAATAAAGGAAGTTCTTACAACCATTACAAAACAGCGTGTCGACATATCTCGAAACATAGATATGGTCCTGACAAACCGGTTTATCGGGTTTCCGATCTTTATCTTTTTTATCTGGGCAATGTTCCAGTTAACCTTTTCACTTGGAGTCTATCCAATGGAATGGTTAGATACAAGTGTTAGCTGGTTTTCAATATCATTAGACGGTCTTCTTCCGGATAGCCTCCTTAAAGATCTCCTTATAAACGGAGTAATTGCGGGAGTAGGGAGTGTTATCGTCTTTTTGCCGAATATCCTGATACTTTTCTTTTGCATAGCTCTTTTTGAAGATACAGGATATATGTCAAGAGCCGCCTTTCTTATGGATAGAATAATGCATCTTATCGGGCTCCACGGCAAATCCTTTATACCCATGCTTATGGGATTCGGCTGCAGTGTCCCTGCCATCATGGCGACCCGCACACTCGAAAGCGAAAAAGACCGCGTCCTTACCATACTTATTACACCCTTTATGTCATGCTCGGCCAAGCTGCCAATTTATATCGTACTTACAGGTATTTTTTTTAGCGCCCATGCCGGCACTGTTATCTTTTGTGTTTATTTTGCCGGGATTATACTTGCTATTGTAACAGGCCGTCTATTTCGTTCTACTCTCTTAAGGGGTGCCGATGCCCCGTTTGTTATGGAATTGCCTCCTTACAGGGTCCCGATGGTAAAAAGCCTGATAATTCATATGTGGGACCGCAGCAAGATGTTTCTCAAAAAAATGGGCGGTGTGATACTTATCGGTTCTGTTGTGATATGGACACTCTCGGCATTTCCCCGAAACATACAATATTCCCGCGATTATGTTGCTGAAATCAATAGTGTTAGTGCCTTATATAATACTGAGATTACAACTGCGAATGGACTTGACATGCAACATCTCGAGAAAAAACGAAATGCTGCTATAGCAGAGCTTGAAATGGCCCGGAAATCAGAAAAGATGGAAAGGTCCTATATGGGTCGTATCGGGAAAGTTCTTGCCCCTGTGTTTGCTCCCTTAGGTATAGATTGGCGCGGTAGTGTGGCTCTTCTTACCGGTTTTGTAGCCAAGGAAATCGTAGTAAGTACTATGGGAATACTTTATCTCGCTGGAGATGATGGATCAGATACCCTCAAGAACGCGCTGTTATCATCTGACATGACGCCACTTTCCGCCCTGGCAATGATGGTCTTTGTCCTTTTATATCTGCCCTGTATTGCAACAGTAGCGACGATCAAGCAGGAGACCGGTTCCTTTAAATGGACTTTATTCAGCATTACATACAGCACATCACTTGCATGGGTTGCGGCTTTTTGCGTCTATCAAGGGGGAAAGATAATAGGATTCAGTTAATAGGAACGTACAATAAATAACTTGAACAAATTAATGTCTTTTTTGCCGTCTTCTTCGTTGCTCGTCGATCACATAACCCGTTATGCTCGCTCCTCGCGCCTTGAATACAACAAAAAATCCTGT
>QNAY01000021.1 GCA_003645605.1 Thermodesulfobacteriota bacterium | reverse complement strand
CTTCTCTGACAGGATGAACAAGATTTACATGATTTTCATTTATCCTGTCAAAAAAAAGGAAATTCCTATACTGTCAAGTTGCTGATATTCTTTTCGTGTTTTCGGTATTTCGTGCTTTCGTGACAATTTTTTCCTTTTTCGTGTGTTGCACAATCTGACTTGTAACCGCTCAGTTCAAATGGTCAGTTTATTAAAAAAATCAACAAGCTCTCGGATATCTTTCTTATCAGGATGTCCCTTGGCTGACGGTGCATCAGCAAGCCATGGTGGTTGTGGAGATTGGGCAGCGGCTTTCTCCATCATCTCAGCGGGAATTTCCCCTTGGCAACTGAATGTTCCTATAGTACGTGCGTTGCAGGCCAGTTCCTTTGCAACTTTCATAGCATCATGGACACTATCTGAGTTTTTTGCTGAGGCATGAGTAGCAAATAAAAAGACCTCTTTATCACGGATTTGGGGAAGGAATTCCATAGTAGCAGAATCCGGCTTCCCGTCTTTTATCCAGAAACCAACGGCAATAAAGCCATAGTCTTCAGGATCCGGCTTATCAGTAATTGATTTCAGTTCCTTACGATAACGAATCGTATCATACAGTGCTTCAGCTAATTTCAACGTGTTCTTTGTCTTGGTTGAATAGACCACTAATACTTTCATGCTGCTCACTCCTTTCTTTCGTTCACTTTGCGAGTCAGCTCTCGGGCCAACTGCCTGCGTCGCACACAGACAGGCCTCAATATCCTCACGCCTTTTCCATTCCCTCCCGCCTCCATGGCCTCTTGCATATAATCCCTCAATCCCCACTACACATTAAAGCGTATATCTACAATATCGCCATCCTGCACAAGGTAATTTTTGCCTTCAAGCCTCACTTTCCCGGCTTTCTGGGCAGCGGAATGGTTGCCGCAGGCTATGAGATCGTCGTAGGATACCACCTCTGCCCTGATAAAGCCCTTTTCCATGTCGGAATGGATAGCCCCGGCAGCCCGCGGAGCAGGGGTGTCCTGCCGGATTGGCCAGGCGCGAACTTCATCTGTTCCCACCGTAAAGAGAGAAATAAGGCCAAGGAGCTGATAAGATTCTTTGATTAAACGGAAGGTGGCGGGTTCTTCAAGGCCCATTTCTTCCCTGAAGAGTTCTGCTTCTTCAGGCGAGAGCTGTGCCAGTTCCATCTCAAGCCTTCCCTTAAGTTCTACAAGGACAATGGCATCGGAGATCTGCAGCTCCGTAGTACCAAGCTCTACATCATCTCCGGTGTTAAGGACCACAATGCATGGTTTTGCCGAAAGAAAGGCATAGCCCTTAAGCATCGGGGATTGAGCTATGTTTGGATATCCTCTTAAGGCCTCTCCCCTTTCCAGGATTTCCCCGGCCTTTTTAAGGAGTTCCAGCTCCTCGGGACTTCCTTTCCCTGCTTTAGTAATCTCCTTTTCCAATCTCTCAATCTTTTTTTCCAGAATGATAAGATCTGTGAGAATAAGCTCGGACTCCAAGGCCTCCAGATCCTTCTGTGGTTTTGGAGACTCACCGGACCGATCGAAGTTTCGAACCACATGAACCAGGGCATCCACAGGATGAAGGAGTTTAAGGAGTTCGTCCATTGAAGACTCCATACCCTCTCTGGCAGAGACAGTCCCACCTATATCCACATACTGCACCCGGGCATAGGTGGTCTTTTTGGGCCTGTACATGGATGAGAGTATATCCAAACGTCTGTCCGGCACCCTGACTACCGCCAGGTTTGGGTCTTTTTTGCCCTTTTGGTAGGCAGAGACCTCCGCAACGCTTCCTGTGAGGGCGTTAAATATAGTGGTCTTACCAGAACCTGATATTCCGACTATTCCTATCTTCATGGATTATATTTTTGCATAATTGGCATCCATAATTCAACATTCATAATTCATAATTCAACATTTTTGCCAGCAGGGAGTGGGGTCTCCCTTGATTTTATCCAAGGCATGTTCAAGTACTGGAAGTATTACCTCCATTCCCTGGGCCACGGCCAAAGGGCTGCCAGGCAGATTGATGATAAGTGTTTTGCCCCGCACTCCGGCAATTCCTCTTGAGAGCATGGCCCTTGGTGTGGAATCAAGGCCCTTGATGCGAATGGCTTCCGCGATCCCAGGGACCTCCCGCTCTATTATGGACTCTGTAGCTTCAGGCGTGATATCCCTGGGAAACAATCCCGTACCACCTGTTGTAACTATGATATCGACAGAAGTTCTATCTATCCATGTGATCAATATGTCTCTGATATCTGATACTTCGTCAGGAACAGTCTTGTGTAAGAGCACATTGTAACCATGCTGTTCGAGCAAGTGACGGATTACAGGCCCGGATTCATCGCTCACATCTCCCCTGGCAGCGCTGTCACTCACAGTGAGAACACCGGCAGTATACACTGGTTGTCCTTTTATGCCTTTTCTTCTTTGGCTTGGGCAATAATCTTTTCAGTTAGATTCGGTGGTACTTCTTCGTAGTGAGATTGCTCCATGGTAAATGTTCCGCAGCCGGCGGTCATGGCATTAAGATCCAGCATATAGCGTTGTACCTCTGCCAGAGGAACAACTGCTACAATGGCCTGTCCGGCTTGGCCTGGTTCCATGCCCATAATTTTGCCCCGCCTGCTGTTTATGTCACCGATTATATCTCCGACAGCATCATCGGGCACGGTTATGGTGAGTTTCACAATGGGTTCGAGCAGGGTAGGCCTGGCCTCCAACATGCCTTTCTTGAAACAATTGATGGATGCTATTTTGAAAGCTATTTCAGAGGAATCAACCTCGTGTGATTTACCGTCATAGAAGCGTACCTTTACATCAACAACCGGGTATCCGGCAAGTGGACCGGACCCGGTGGCTTCCTTTAGTCCCTTTTCTACTCCCGGAACGAAATTTCTTGGAACATTCATTCCCACAAGTGCCTCTTCAAACTCAAAACCCTTACCTCTTGGGCGTGGTGAGATGTCAAAGTGGACCTCTGCGAACTGCCCTGCTCCGCCGGATTGCTTTTTATGTCGATAAATAACGGCCTTTTTCGATGTCTTTATGGTTTCATGATAGGGAATACGCGGAATAGCAAGGTCCACCTGTACGCCGAATTTCCTTGCCATCTTTTCCACAGTGGCATCTATGTGAATCTGTCCGTTTCCTGAGAGCAGGAGTTCCTTTGTCTGTTGATCGCGCTTTACATCAATTGTTGGATCTTCCTCCTGGAGTCGTGAAAGGGACTGGGTTATCTTCTCCTCATCTCCTCGACTCCTGGGTTTGAGGGCATAGGTCAGGACCGGCAAGGGAAGAGCCACAAATGGATAGGTTATCGCATTCGCAGGATCACAAAGGGTGTCACCTGTGGCTGTTTCCTTTAGCTTTGCTATTGCTACTATCTCACCGGGTCCAGCCTCTTTCAAAGGCTTTTGTGTTTTACCTTCAAGGGCAAATATCTGACCATAACGCTCAGCTTTTTCTTTGTTGGAGTTATAGAGCGAGCCGTCAGGTTTTAGGGTGCCGGAATAGACCCGAATAATGGAAAGACGCCCTGTATAGGGGTCTGTAAGGGTCTTAAAGACAAGGCCGGATATCGGGGCGTCAGGAGACGGATCGCGTGTTGTCTCATCCCCGCTTTTGGGATCAGTGCCGGAGACACCACCAAGTTCGTCAGGCGAAGGCAGAAACTGTACAATTAGGTCAAGTAAGGTGCTCCCGGCTATGTTTTTTGTGGCGGAACAGCAGCACACAGGAATAAAACCCCCGCTCACTATGCCTTGCTTCAGACCGGAAACGATTTCATCAGGAGTAAGCTCTTCGCCTTCTAAAAATTTTTCCAGCAGCACATCATCAGATTCTGCGGCAAACTCGATCAAATTGTTCCTCAAATTTTCAACTTCGTCCTGCCGATCAGCCGGGATATCGACAGGGTTGGTCTTGCCGCTTCCATCATTGCTGAACTCAAATGCCTTCATTTGTATAAGATCTACAATACCTTTAAAATCCTCCTGTTCCCCCAGCGGCAGAGAAACCGGAACCAGTCTCACGTCCAGGGCTTCCCTTATTGCATCCATGGCCTTCTGGAAGTCTGCCCTCTCCTTACCCATTTTGTTAACACACATAATAACAGGAAGGCCTGAGTCTTTGACAATGGACCATACCTTCTGTGTCTGTGGTTTTACCGGATTTACAGCATCCACCACGAACAATACATTATCAGCCGCCCTGATGGCCGCCTTGGCTTCAGAGATGAAGTTGTCTTCCCCTGGTGCGTCCATAAGATAGACTTTGGCCTTTTTCCAGGTCAGATGATGAAACGCTGTGCTAACGGACATGTTGCGTTTGATCTCTTCCGGCTCAAAGTCTAATACAGAAGATCCGTCATCGACATTGCCCATGCGGGTAGTTGACTTAGCAGTGAAAAGCATGGCCTCTGCCAGAGAAGTCTTGCCGCTCCCACTTTGGGCGACCAGAGCGAAATTTCTGATGTTGCTGACGTCCATAGATGCTAATTCCTTTCCTTCATAGATTTATGGTAAACGGTTACAGTTCTGTAAATTGCAGTAAAATGGGCATTATCGAATTTCTGTTTTTCCCAATTTCAAATTTCAAGTTTCGAATCAACTTTTCCCAGTACCCCACCTCATGCGATCTTTCATAAGATAGGCAGACTCTTCCTTTTCGATTTTGACGGCGCATACCTTGAATTCGGGTGTCTTGGTGATTGGGTCCAGTGCCCTGCTGGTCAGGATATTTGTCCTTGTCTCAGCAAAATTGAATGTCATGCAAACAACACCGGCAGGTACAATTTCAGTTATCTTTGTCTTGGCCTTTATGCTCCCTCTTCTTGAGGTCACTTTTATGACTTCTCCGTCCCGGATCTCCAGAGTAGCTGCATCAACCGGATGTATCTCAACATGCTCCTCGCTCCGCAGCTCATCAAAGCCTTCTGCCTTATGCGTCATGACTGCGTGATAATGGAAGGCGCACCGCCTGGTGATAAGGATAAAAGGATACTCGTGGCTGGTAGTCTCTGCCGGAGGCCGATATGCAATGGATGCGAATTTTGCGCGTCCGCTCGGTGTGTTGAAACGCTCACCGTAAAGATACCGCGTCCCTGGATGTTCATGGTCCGGGCAGGGCCATTGGAGCCCGGATTTCTCAATACGTTCATACGTAATGCCCCCGTAACTCGGGGTCAGACAGCGCATTTCCTCAAAGACCTCTTGTGGGCTGCCAAAATCAAAACCTTTGGCTCCCATGCTTTTTGCAATATCGCATATAATCATCCAGTCCGGACGTGAATTGCCTTTAGGCTCTATTGCTTTGCGGACCCGTTGTACCCGCCGTTCAGTGTTTGTAAAAGTCCCGTCTTTCTCAGCAAAACTGGCAGCCGGGAGCACTACATCTGCCAATCGCGCGGTTTCTGTGAGGAAAATATCCTGCACAACGAATAGTTCCAGGTGTGATATGGCCTTTTCGATGAAGGTTGTGTCTGCGTCCGTGACTACCGGGTCTTCGCCCTTCAGATAGAGGGCCTTAATCTTGCCCTCACGGGCGGATTCAAACATCTCGGTCAGTGTGAGCCCGTTTGATGGACTGAGCTTACAATTCCAGGCCTTTTCAAATTTTCTCCGCACCTTTTCATTTTCCACCTTTTGATAACCAGTGTATACGTTGGGAAGCGCTCCCATATCACAGGCGCCCTGAACGTTATTCTGCCCCCTTAAGGGATTTACGCCTGCTGAGGGTATGCCGATATTACCTGTGAGTAGCGTAAGGTTGGCTAAGGCCCTCACATTATCCGTCCCGTGCGAGTGCTCGGTGATACCCAGGGTATACAGGATCGTAGCGGGTATATACGAGCCGAACATCCTGGCTGCTCTAACTATGTCCTGTGCGGGAACACCGGTAATGTTCTCAGCGGTTGCCAGGTCATTTTCCATGATGGAGGCCTCAAAGGCATCATAATCCTCGCATCGTTCCTCAATAAAGGATGTGTCCATGAGATTTTCTTCGATAATGACCCTCATTATCCCATTCAGGAGTGCCATGTCGGTCCCGGGGCGAAGCCTGAGCCAGATATCGGCCATGCGGCAGAGAGGTATGCGCCGGGGATCAACTACAATGAGCTTTGCACCCTTTTGTACAGCCCTGGTAACCTGTCTGCCTATAATGGGGTGATTAGCTGTTGTATTGGTACCGATGGCAAAAATACAAGCCGCATCACTGATCTCATTGATAGAGTTTGTCATGGCACCGCTACCGAAGCTGGCGGCCAGACCGGCCACCGTGGGCGCGTGTCAGAGACGGGCACAATGATCAATATTATTAGTTTTTAAGACCGACCTGGTAAACTTTTGAAATAGGTAGTTCTCCTCATTTGTGCATCTGGCCGAGGAGATAGCAGCGATCTCATCTCCTTTGTAATGGGCCAGGCTGCTTGCCACATATTTGATCGCCTGGTCCCAGGTGATCTCTACAAACTTGCCTTCTCTTTTCACAAGTGGCAATGTAACCGGTCTGCCTTCTTCTGTTACTTCAACTACAGAGGACGGCTGTGTAAAATCATCGTATGCACGCATGAGCGGAAGAGAGAGCCTGTCCGGACTATTTACGAAGTTATAACCAAAGCGTCCGCGAACACAGAGATTGCCCTTGTTGACAGGGCTTTCATCATCGCCCCTGGCCCTTACGATGGTGTTTCCGCGTACTCCCAGATAAAGTCCGCACCCCACACCACAGTATGAGCAAGTAGTTTTTACTTCACGGGTTGGATATTCAGCCTTCTTGGGTACCAGGGCACCTACAGGGCAACGCTCCATACATTCCCCGCAAGAAACGCATACAGAATCTTTCAAGGGTTTGTTGGCAAACGTACTGACTCTGAGGTCGTAACTCCGATATGACATGTCGATTGCGTCATTACCTACAATTTCGTGGCAGGTACGGACGCATATTGCACACTGGACGCACTTATTGGGATTGAAATCGAAAAACGGGTTGCTGGTGTCAACAGGAAGGTCCTTGGCCATATGCTCAAGACGATTAAACCGATGCTCATTGAAACCTATACGGTTAACCAGTTCCTGAAGTCGGCACTGCCCGCTCTTGGCACAGAGAAGGCAGTTGAAGTCATGATCACTCAAGATGAGCTCAAGGATCACCCTGCGCAATCGTTCAATTTCAGGATCGTCAGTAACAACCACCATACCTTCTTCTGCAACGGTCCGGCAGGCAGGTTCAAGTCTTCTTCGATTTTCGATCCTGACCAGACACAGGCGACATACGCCTATGGATGAGACATCAGGGCAGTGGCACAGGGTGGGGATATAGATACCCGCGTCCTGGGCCGCTGTGAGGATCGTAGCACCCTCATCGGCCCTTACCGTAATTCCGTTTATGTTCAATGTAACATCACTCACTCTGATCCCCCAAACCTTCTGTCAGACCAGTAACACACTCCACCGCGTTGAACCGCTTGGGACAGACATCCATACATGTCCCGCATTTGATACACTTACTCTGGTCAATCTCGTGTACCTGCCATTTCGCACCGATAATGGCATCAACCGGACAGGCCTGCAGACATTTCAGGCAGGCCTTACACCTGTAGTCCTTGATACGATAGAAAATAAGAGATCTGCACACAAGGGCCCGGCAGCGCCTTTCATGGATATGTTCTTCATACTCCTTGCGGAAGTACTGTATAGTAGAAATAACCGGATTGGGGACTGTCATTCCAAGGCCGCATATAGAAGCCTGCTTGACGGCATCGGACAATTCGAGCAGGATCTCAATATCTCCGGGCTTTCCGTTTCCTCTTGTAATGTCCTGTAAGATCTTGAACATCTGCTTTGTGCCAAGCCTGCACGGAGTACACTGCCCACAGGATTCATTCTGAGCAAAATCGAGGAAGTACCGGGCGATATTTACAATACACGTGTCCTCATCCATGACGAGCATGCCACCGGAGCCGATAATCGACCCGGCCTTTGCCAGCGATTCATAGCCCACGGGCAAATCCAGAAGTTCTTCAGGGATACATCCGCCTGAAGGCCCACCGGTCTGGACCGCCTTGAAACGTTTTCCTCCCGGGATCCCCCCGCCTATATCAAAGATGATCTCGCGAAGCGTCGTACCCATCTCCACTTCGACCAGACCTACATTTCGGACCTTTCCCACAAGTGAGAATATTTTTGTTCCCTTGTCAGTGGATGTGCCTATTTCCGAATACCATTTCCCCCCATGCAGAGCAATCCTGGAGACGTTTGCAAGTGTCTCTACGTTATTTATAACAGTGGGCTTACCCCACAGTCCCTGTATGGCAGGGAAGGGGGGTTTTGGTTTTGGCCGGCCGCTTCTTCCTTCTATTGAGGCTATAAGCGCTGTTTCCTCTCCACATACAAACGCGCCTGCTCCCTTTACGATCTTGATTTCAAAATCAAACCCGCTCCCCATGATGTTGTGCCCGAGGAGTCCCATATCAGTAGCCCGAGCTATAGCTGTAGACAAATGATGGACAGCCAGGGGATACTCTGCCCGCACATATATGATCCCTTGAGAGGCCCCGACTGCATATCCGGCGATCATCATCCCTTCCATCACGCTGTAAGGATCGCCTTCCATCACGCTCCGGTCCATAAAGGCACCCGGATCGCCCTCATCGCCGTTACAGATGATATATTTCTCTTCACCAGGGGCGTTGCGTGCTGTTTCCCACTTGATACCGGCAGGGAATCCGGCACCTCCTCTTCCCCGCAGACCGCTGAGTTTGATTTCTTCAATGACACCTTCAGGGGTCATTTGAGATAGGATTTTGGCAAGGGCCCGAAAGCCATCGACTTTGATATAGTCTTTAATGCTCGTAGGATCTATGATGCCACAGTTTTTCAGTACAATCCTTCTCTGTTTCTGGTAAAAGGGAATATCGTTTTCATGAAAGCACTTTTGGCCGGTGACATGGTCTTCGTATAAGAGCCTTTCAACCACCCGGTTTTCAAGCAATGTCTCAGAAATGATTTCCGGCACGTCCTCTTTTGTTACGTACTGATAAAATATTTTTTCCGGGCCCACGATCACAATCGGACCCCTCTCGCAAAATCCATGACAACCTGTCTTTTTGACCGTTATCTCATCTTCAAGCTCCTGGTCTTTGATTTCCCTTACAAAGGCTTCCCTGACATGTTCACTTCCAGACGACATGCAACCGCTTCCACAGCAGACACTGACCATTTTCCCGGTTGTTTGCTCACCGGCAATGAGGGATTCCCTGAGGAATCTTAACGATTCCGCGCTATCTATTCTGTGGTCTTCTGTTGATTGTATTGAGATCGATTTTTCCATATTTATACTACGTTTCCGATCATCTGAGGGCCTAGCCCTAATTCCGCTGAAAAGACCCTATCTGTTGCGTTGCATAAGAGCTGAAAGCCTGAAGCTGAAATGGGTCGATTACGATAGCTCTTTGAGCTTT
>QNAY01000020.1 GCA_003645605.1 Thermodesulfobacteriota bacterium | reverse complement strand
CCCCTCTTTTTGTCATTTCGACCGTAGGGAGAAATCTTTAATGCCTGTATTCTCAGTACGATAAGATTTCTCGCTTTGCTCGAAATGACAGTTTTGGTTAGTTTTCGTTCAGACACTAATTAGGCCCTGAGCATGGAATCAATAAGCCGACAATCTTCATGGGGCAGAAGGCAAGGGGTCAGAGATTCCCGGCCACATCCTTTGCAAAATAAGTAATTATGACATCGGCCCCTGCCCTGCGGATGCTGAGAAGTGACTCCTCCACGACCCTGGCCTCATCCAGCCAGCCCTTAGAAGAAGCAGCCTTTATCATTGAGTATTCACCGCTTACCTGATAGGCGGCAATGGGAAGGGTGAACTCCTGCCTCAGGAGATGGATTATGTCGAGGTATGGCATGGCAGGCTTCACCATGAGGATGTCAGCCCCTTCCTCAAGGTCCAGCATGGCCTCCCTCATGGCTTCCCTGGCATTTGCGGGATCCATCTGGTATGAGCGACGATCTCCGGATTTAGGGGCGCACTCCGCCGCTTCACGGAAAGGTCCGTAGAATGATGAAGCATACTTTACGGCATAGGACATAATAGGGACCTGGTCAAAATTTTGCTCGTCAAGGGCTTCCCTTATTACTCCCACACGGCCGTCCATCATATCGGAAGGCGCTACAATGTCCGTCCCTGCCCTGGCGTGGGAGAGAGCGACCTTTGCCAGAAGCTCCAGGGTTGCGTCATTGTCTATCCGGCCATTTGAGAGCACGCCACAGTGCCCATGTGAAGTATACTCGCAAAGGCACACGTCAGTCACAACAAGGAGATCAGGCACTGACTTCTTTATGGCGGATACGGCCTTTTGCACCACACCGCTTTTTATCCAGGCATGAGAACCCCTTGGGTCCTTTTTTTCAGGAAGGCCGAATAAAAGGACTGCGTTAATTCCCAGATCAAAGACTTCCCTGGCCTCTTTTACTACCGCATCCACAGAAAACTGATAACAGCCTGGCATGGCTTCAATAGGCTGCTTAATGCCTTTGCCATGTACAACAAAAAGGGGATAGATAAGGTGTTTCGGGCTCAAGGTAGTCTCACGGATCATTGCGCGCAGAGATTCCGTGCGGCGCAACCTGCGGGGGCGATATTCAGGGTACATCATGGCAACCAATCCTCCAGCCTTTGAAGCAGATCATTTGTAGTAAAAGGCTCCTCAATAAAGCCGTTGCAACCCGCATCGTGTAAGCGTTCCCTATCCGAAGAAGATGCCACAGTACATATAAGCACTACCGGTATATCATCGGTCTCCGAGGACTGCTTGAGAAGCACGCTCATGGACAAGGCATCAAGTATGGGAACATCCTTACGTATGATAATCAGATCAGGCAACTCGGCTTTTGCCAGATCAAGACCTTCCTGGCCGTCCTCGGCAAGGAGCAGTTTGAGCCCGGATTGGTTCGCCAGTTTACTGACCGTCTCAATCACTGACTCGTTATAATCCACAAGGAGTATAGTCTGGCCTTCTTTCACTTGATTACTCTCTCTAAATTGAGCGATTAGCTGTTAGCCATTAGCGTTTAGCTTTGAAAAATTACCGATAATCATCAAACTAATAGCTAATCGCTCATTTTAATAGCACGTACGAATAAGTCTATTGATATAGAGTTCCGGATTATCCACTGCCTCAGCCGAAATATCAAAAACATCCTGCGCAGTCTTTTCCCTTACAAGAGTAAGACCATATTCAAGAATATTACACAATCTCTCACACTGGACATAGAGATTGGAAGAATCATCCAAACATCTATACAGCAACATGTCTACTGCGTCTTCTTCTAAGTTAATCCTCAGACCGCAACGGTTAAAAAAAGAAGCCTCGTAACTTTTTATCTGTTCTACCCATAATTGCATCCTCTCACCGGCCTCCCTGAAGTCCAAATCTTCTTTCAGAGATAGCTGTGCTACGAGGTCCAACCTATTAGGTGTAAGCTTCAGTTTGGAACCTTCCCACCGGAGTAACTCCTCCTGCTCAATGCGAGAAATCAGGGTCTGTTTTTCCTCAGAAAGCATGGCCTGATACCTTTTCAGCCTCGCTTTGTCCTTTAAGTTCTCTAAAAACTTTTGGAGTTCTCCCTCCGGATCATTTACTAGATTACTGGTCACTACCAAAAAAGACACGTTGATTGAGGGCAGCTTTTTTTCAAAGGGCAGCAATACCCTTTCCACCACGCTCACAAGGGCCCTTGCCCCTGTATGTTCCTGATAGGCCTGACGGGCAAAGATTTTCAGGGCATCTTCTTCGAATTTGAGGTCTATTCCATAGGCCCTGAAGTCCTGCTTCTTGCTCTTGATAATCGGGTTATTCGGATTACGCAGTATCTCAAACAGATCCTGCTCTGAGAGTTCTTCCAGAATGGAAATAACAGGGATCCTCCCAACGAACTCAGACTCAAAGCCGTATTCAACAAGGTCCTGAGGCTTCACGTGCCGTAGCCACTCCATCTCATCCTGGGTATCGATCTCTGCGCCGAAGCCTATACTCTTCTTCCTGAGCCTGTCTTTTATTATATCGCTAAGGCCCCCGAAAGCGCCGCTCACTATGAATAATATGCTGCGTGTATTGAGACTCTGTTTTTCTCTTTTTCCAGTCTTGCGGTATTTTTCTATGGCCTGTATCTGAGAAATAGGGTCATGGGGAACCCGTATGTCTACCTCGGTCTCCTCAAGGGGTTTTAACAAGGCCCTCTGGACCCCGGCCCTGGAAACATCCGGCCCGCTTATGTGGTGAGAAGACGCGATTTTGTCAATTTCATCTATATAAACAATTCCATGCTGTGCCCTTTCAAGGTCACCATCCGCTTCTTGGACCAGGTCACGGACCAAGTCTTCTATATCTCCCCCCACATAACCTGTCTCACTGAACTTTGTAGCATCGCCCTTTACGAAAGGTACGCCCAGTTTCGCCGCTATGAGCTTGATAAGATATGTCTTTCCAACTCCGGTAGGACCTATGAGGATTATATTATTCTTTATGCTTCCAATCGAATGGGGATCTTTCCCCTTTTCTTGAAGATATGTGATCTTGTTAAAGTGAGTACATATCTTTGTTGCCAGAACGGCCTTTGCCATATCCTGCCTGACCACATACCTGTTCAGGTAGGCCTCAAGCTCCTCCGGCTTAAGCTTAAAGCTTATTTTTGGACCCTTCTCAGAATCAGTCCCTTCTTTCCGGTCGGTGCTATCAGGCTGTACTTGCCAAGGAAAGGCCATCTGGGACACTACCCGTATTCTGCCCCCATACCTTTTGGAAAGATAATTACTTATTTCCTTTTCCAGGTCTTTTTGTGAAGGCAAATTCACAGTCCTGCCAGGCTTCTCATTGGTGATAGCAGAAAGTCCTGTGTTCAGATTCTTCGAAGCTTTTTTCCTATCATATTTCTTTTGCATATATATACTTTATAGCAGAAACAAACCCTAAGCTCAATCCCGCTCGTCAGCACCCTTGTCTTTGCATACTATCGGCCTATGTGATAGTTTTAAAAAATGTTGAATTGTGAATGTTGAATTTTTAATTACGGAATAAGATTAATATATTTCTACCTTAATTCAACATTCAAAATTTGAAATTAGGTGGGAGAAAAAAGCAATGAGTGAAAAAATCGTAATTGTAGGCGCTGTGGCAGCAGGCCCAAAGGCTGCCTGCCGGGCCAGACGGCTCATGCCTGATGCTCAAATTACTATAGTGGACCAGGATGATCTGATTTCTTATGGAGGTTGCGGGATACCCTATTTTGTGTCCGGCGATGTAGCAGATGAAAAGGAACTCCGCTCAACCACCTTCAATATGGTCAGAGATGCTTATTACTTCAAACAGGCAAAGGGTTTTGAAGTAAGGACCATGACAAAGGCATTGTCTATCGACCTGAAACAAAAATTTCTCCATGTTGAGGATGTCCGTACCACGGAAAAGGACTCCATACCATATGATAAGCTGATGTTGGCCACGGGAAGCAGGCCGAACGTACTTCCAATACCCGGAAATGATCTTGACGGCATCTTTACCATCAGCAGCCTGCATAAGGCCATAGCCATAAAGGACTGCCTTGCAAAAGGCCGGGTAGGCAAAGCAGTTGTAATCGGAGGCGGTGCTATCGGAATCGAAATGGCCGAGGCCATGGCTGATCTCTGGGGCGCTGAAACAACTATTGTTGAGTTCATGCCGCAGATACTGCCCAGGATTGTGGATCAAACCATTGCTTCCATGGTTGAGCAGCACCTGAAGAAGAATGGTGTCACTGTATATACAAAGGAAACCGCCCGGAAATTCGAAGGAGACGACCAGGGAAATGTATGTAAGGTTATTACGGATAAAAGGGAGATTGAGGCAGATCTGGTAATAATGGCCGTGGGTGTCAGGCCCAGGGGAGAGCTTGCAAAAAATGCGGGTTTGCTGGTTTCTTCACAGGGCGGGATAGTAGTAAATCAAAGGATGCAGACATCAGATCCCAGTATTTACGCCGCCGGCGACTGCGTTGAGACCTGCAACCTGATCAGCGGGAAAAAGGCCTATGCGCCAATGGGCTCTATAGCAAATCGCCAGGGCCGGGTGGTGGCAGACAATCTGGCAGGTATTCCCAGCACCTTTAATGGGGTAGTCGGAAGTTTTATCATGAAAGTCTTTGACCTCTCTGTCGGCGCTACGGGTCTCAGCCTGGATGTAGCCAAAGCAGAGGGCTTTGACGCTATAAGCGCCCTTTGCGCACAGTATGACCGCGCCCATTTTTTCCCAACCAAGGAAAATATGTTCCTCAACATGGTCGTCGACAGGTCTGACAAAAGGGTACTGGGGCTCCAGGGAATGGGTGCCATGGGAGATGGGCTAATGGCCAGGATCAACGCCGTAGCCGGATTGCTGGAGAAAAAAGCGGTCATCAGCGACTTCAGCAACCTGGAGCTGCCGTATGCCCCACCATTCTCCACGGCTGTTGATATTCTGAATGCCACTGCCAACGTGGCTGACAACACGGTCTCCGGCCGGTTCAGGGCCATTGATGTAAAGGACTTTGTCGCCTGGCTAAACGGGGAGGAAAGTCACCCCGACTGGCTGGCCATTGACCTCCGCCATCCAGCCGAGGCAACACACTTTATAGAAAAATTTCAAGACCGATGGAGACACATGCCTTATGATAAATTCCGGGACGAACACGAACAGCTCCCGAAGGACAAAATGCTCATTCTTATATGTAATGCCGGCGCCAAGGCCTATGAAGTCCAGTGCTTCCTTGACAGCGTCAACATAAAAAACACCGTTGTGCTTCCGGGCGGCCTTAATGTAATACGTAATTTAGGGGTCGATTGGTGGCCAAGCTAATGTTGAAGGAGAATTCAAAAATGTCCATTCTTAGTTATCTGGCTCTATTATTTACGCCTATCTTTTTCCTGGTCCAGGCCCAAGGCTGCCTTGCTGCCGCCTGTCCTTCCAAGGAGACTATACAACAGAAGGTGGTAGAAACCTTTAAGCAAAACATCAATGTCATAAAGATCCAGCCTAGTGCTGTCCCGGGATTTTGCGAAGTTCAGGTAAACTTCAAGGGCCAAAACCGTATCTTATACACTGACCAAAAAGGTGAATTTCTGATCACCGGCGTTATCTTCAGGAGCTCGGACGGGACCAATATCACCAAAGAGGCAATTGCTGATCTCAATCGTTTTAGTGATTCCGATATCAAACGTCTTGAAGACCTTACTGCCTTTGCCATGGGTTCAAAAGGGGAAATTGTTTACTTCGTTACAGACCCGCAATGCCCGTACTGCAAAAAGGCAGAGAAAATAGTCGTCAAGATGGCAGAAGCAGGAAAATTGCAGTTAAAGATACTGCTGTTCCCCCTCAGCTTTCATAAAGGTGCTAAGGAACAGTGCATATCCGTAATTTGCGACAACAAAGGATTGGAAGGTCTTCACAGCGGGTACAAATCGGAAAACCAGTGCGAGGAGGGGAAAAGCAAGGTTGAAGATACTCTCCACTTCCTGCAGCAAAAGGGTATAACAGGCGTTCCGACCTATATTTTTAAAGACGGAAAGTATCATTCAGGTGTGTTAAAGGAGCAGGACATGAAGAAACGCCTGGGTTTAAAGGATGAGATCACTCCCCCCGCTCATTCCGTTGACGGATCATAGACTTCGGCTATATTGTTTTTCAGCGAATCAATATTTCGTATTTGATAACAAGAGGAGGAAACCACTGATGAAAGACCTGAAACAGATGTATAAGACAATACTTGGGGACCAGTTTCCTCTAGAACTCCGCATATCCTTCGGGGATCAAGCATTGATCTATCGCAAGCGGACCTGGAAGATAAAAAATAACTCTACCGGAGACCTGGAAGAAAAAGGTATTCGTTATGGAGAAAACCCGGACCAGGAGGCAGCACTTTACGAACTCGTAAATGGAAACCTTGTCCTGGGTGACTGCTCTTATATTGAGGCTGGAAACGGTCTGGTAAGCTCAATCAACGAAGAGGATATGATTCAGGCAGGTAAGCACCCCGGCAAAATCAATCTCACTGACGTAGATAATTCTCTTAATATACTGAAATTTCTTGCAAAAAGTCCTGCGGCCGTCATTGTGAAACACAATAACCCCTGTGGGGTAGCCTGCGGCAATACCCTTGAAGATGCCCTTATAAAGGCATCCAGGGCGGACAGGTTGGCGGCGTTCGGCGGCTGCGTTTCCCTGAACAGGTCCATAGACAAACCAACAGCCGAGGCACTTAACAACCAGTATCTTGAGGTTGTGTGCGCACCTGATTATGAAGAGGGCGCAGTAGATATACTGTCGCAGAAGAAAAACCTGAGAATTATCCGGATCAAACGGATCGACCAACTGGAGACCTATTGGGATAGGCGTTTCATAGACTTCAAGAGCCTTATAGACGGAGGAATCATAGTTCAGCAATCCCCTGTAAACAAAATCCGTACCAGGGAGGACTTGAAACCTGCTGAATGTGAATATCAGGGTAAGACATACAAGATCAATCGTCTGCCGGATGACAGGGAATATGAAGACATACTGTTCGGCTGGGCAGTTGAGCAAGGAGTTACTTCCAATTCCGTAATCTATGTCAAAAATGGAGCAACTACCGGCATAGGCACAGGCGAACAGGACAGAGTCGGTGTAGCGGAAATCGCTGTCCACAAAGCATATACAAAGTATGCAGACATTCTCTGCTATGACAGGTTTGGAATACCATATAAGGACCTTGAGCTCCAGGTAAGTAAAGGAAAGCGTGACGTTGGCGAAAAGGATGAGATCGATCAACAGGTAAAGGCGGACCGTGGCGGCCTTCCGGGTTCTGTTATGGTTTCTGACGCATTCTTTCCATTCAGAGACGGGGTGGATGTAGGTATCCATCAGGGCATTTCCGCAATCGTACACCCGGGTGGCTCCATGAGAGATTGGGAGTCTATCGAAGCGTGTAACGAGGCCGACCCCCCGGTAACCATGGCATTTACTGGTCAAAGGGCCTTTAAACACTAGTGTAAGCGTTTACAGGGCACCGCATCTGCTTTGTTGCCGGGCACTTGAAGTACAGGAAGTACGTCTGCGTACCCGTACGCCTTGCATATGCAGCACCCTGTAAACGCTTACAGTTCGGTGGTAAGGGTTCAGTATTCAGGGGTTCAATGATAAATCAACAATCATCAATCAACAATCATCAATCCAATAAGGAGCATGACACTTTGAAGGCATCCTCTCTCAAGCTTGTTGAAAAAATAGATCTTCCAAACAATCTTGTTCTGGAATTTCATAACTATTCCCGGCAGGTAGCCGGGGACAGATGGCTTGTGGGACTACTTGCCAGGATTCCAATAGAAATCAGTGAAGATGATTTTGCTGACAGACCCCAGGGGCTTTATAAAGATTTTTTAAAAGAACAGGGACATGTAATAAATTTTGAGTTGAAAAAGGAGAGGAACTTCATAGACGAAAAGGAAAAAGACCAGCTCCTTAGCCAAATGTTGAATGACCTGAAAGAACATATATTGTCCTATATGGGGCACAAATCCTTTGCGAAAGGATTCATAAAGCGGCAGGTTCAAGCCTTTGAGGAAAAACAGAAGTGGCAAAAATTAATCATCTGAGTCAACTGGACCGTCCTGAGATAATCGATTCCTTGTTCAAGAACATAAAGGATTCGTATGGAACGGCAAAAGAATCTCGCCCAGCCGGTGAAGCAGCGGCAGAGGCACTGACAGCAAAATCCCCGGACGGCGTTGAGATCCATTGCAGGGTCTTTCGTGGAATACCGGAGGAACCTCACATTTTGTTTTTCCCGGCAGAGTATGACAGTGAAGCAGGTATCATTGATCTGGCAGCCGGATTGGGGCATTTTGGCATTACCCTGATAACAATGGACTATCGCGGATGCTGGAGGAGTGGTGGAGAACCATCCATCAGCGCCTTGCCTCAGGATGCTGATGCCTTCTATCAGGCTGTAAAAAATTGGTATGACACAGAACAAAGGACCGGTCCGGTGATATTCATGGGCCGTTCCCTTGGATCTGCTGTCGCGCTGGATCTTGCCTGCCGCCACAGCGATGACTCCCTGGCCCTTATTATGGAAAGCGCTTTTGACTTGACAGAAGGTTTTCTTTCAAGCAAGGGGATTCAAATAAACGAATTAGGGCTTTCCGATGAGGATCCATTTTCAAACCGCTCTAAGATGAGCAACTACAGCAAAGCAGTACTCTTTCTGCACAGCCACCACGACAAAGTCATATCTCTAAACCAGATTGAGTGGCTGGTGGTTGAGAGTCGCTCAAAAGCAACCCAGCTCCAGATCGTCCCCTGCGAATGCAGGGAGGATATCGCGGAAAAAGCAGGGGATCTCTATTTTGCCGTCATAAAAGACTTCCTTAATAGACGTATGGGTCGAAGACCACGTAAAAGGCGGAAAAGCAAGAAGAAACTCTGAGAACACATAGACTGTTTTCTGAACCATCGCGAAACGATTTGGGTGCGGCTCTTTTAGATGGTATGAAGCAACCAATGGAAGCACCAGCATCCCGACCACATCATTTGCGTAACCTTTTGATTTAAAATAGATTATCCATGAATCCTTCTCGTCATTCTAAAAGAACCGCGCCCAAGTCAATTAGGAACGGGAGATAAATAACTTGAACAAAAATTAATAGGGTTTTTTGTTGTATTCAAGGCGCGAGGAACGAGCATAACGGGTTATGTGATCGACGAGCAACGAAGAAGACGGCAAAAAAAACATTAATTTGTTCAAGTTATTTATTGTACGTTCCTTACCACCCCTAAAAAGGGTGGCTTGGATGGTGACCCTAAAAGGGGCTTTGTATGAATACTGTTTACCGCCGAGTAGAGAGGAAGCGCGACATTGTTTAGGCTAATGACTTCCAAGGTATCCACCTTTTCAAGTTTCGTGGCAAATGGACATCAAGCCTTGCAATACGTTTCCTCCTCCCCCTCT
>QNAY01000019.1 GCA_003645605.1 Thermodesulfobacteriota bacterium | reverse complement strand
CTAACCAAAACTGTCATTTCGAGCAAAGCGAGAAATCTTATCGTACTGAAAATACAGGCATTAAAGATTTCTCCCTACGGTCGAAATGACAAAAAGAGGGGTTTTCGTTCAGGCACTAAGTAGTGCGATATCCGGGTTAATTCTCGACAGGAGACAAAATGACATTATCTGGTACTGAAAAATTAAGCATCAGGAAAAAAGGATTGCGATACAATCTTTTAATTGCTGAATTTTTGTTTTTTGTCCTGCCTTTTTTTGTTATTTTCTATATTTTCTATAACGGCAATACATCATTCGAATTATCTCAGATAATTATTGTGGTTTTCAGTCTTGTTCTCATTCTTTCCGGTTTGATTCTCATCCGTCAGATTTTTGACAGATTTATCATTATGGCGACTTCAATCAAAAAGGCTGAGACAGGTGAAAATTGCTTGATGGATTTACAAAAAGATGCAACAGAACTGCATGATATAGCAATTTCGTTTAACAGCATCATGGAAAATTTTCAAAAAACAACCGACAACTTAAGGCTTAGGGTTTTTGAATTATTTGCTATTAAGGAACTTACTGAAATTGCAAGCAAGAGTTTAAATATTGATGAGTTGCTGAATACACTGTTGGAAAAGACAATGGCAGTGACCAAGGCGCGGAGGGGATCTGTGTTTATGGTTGAATCCGAAAAACAGCGGTTTTGCGTAGTAGCATCAAAGGGACTGGAAGCGGGACTGAAAAAGGGTTTTTACATAAACATCAATGAATCCTTGGCACGACACGTCGTATCTGACAGGAAGCCCCTCCTTATTCAGGATATTGAGACAGATCCAAGGACTTGTAAGCCGAACGATCTTAAATACGGATCACAATCATTTTTGAGTATGCCGATTTTCGTAAGAGAAAATCTGATGGCGGTCCTGAATCTATCCAATAAAGAGACAGAGGAAATATTTGATGTAGACGATGAACAAATTGTGTCCATAATGATTGGCGGGATCGGATTTGCCCTGGAAAATGCCAAGCTGCATTCAAAACTCGGAGAGCATGTACAAAGTCTTCAGGATCGCACTATAGAACTGACTACCGCCAACGATAGACTTCAAAATGAGATCATCGAGCGCAAGCGGGTCGAAGATGACCTGATGAAGGCCCAAAAAGATTCCGAAACCGTGAACCTGGAACTGGCGGGAGTAAATAAAAAGCTCGAGCAGGCGATTGCCAGGGCCAACGAGATGGCAAAGCAAGCTAAGACGGCAAACAAGGCCAAGAGCGAATTTCTGGCCAACATGAGTCATGAGATTCGTACTCCAATGAATGCAGTCTATGGTTTTACCGACATTCTGCTTGATACCGATTTAGATGAAAACCAGGTCGAATATGCACAGACTATTAAGAAGAGTGGTGAGGCATTAATCTCTTTGATCAATGATATTCTTGATTTTTCCAAAATCGAGGCAGGAGAGTTGAGCTTCGAGGAGATTGATTTTGATCCGGAACTTCTTGCTTATGAAGTCTGTGAACTGACCCGCCCCAGGGTTGGAATAAAACCGGTAGAGATCCTGTGCCGTATTGGGGATAATCTTCCTTTATTGGTAAAAGGAGATCCTGGAAGGTTTCGCCAGGTCCTAACTAATCTAATGAGCAATGCCCAAAAATTTACAGAGTCCGGTGAGATTGAACTCTCCCTTGATGTTGAAGAGGAAAAAGATGAACAGATAAAACTCCATGCAACAGTGAGGGATACAGGCATTGGAATCCCGAAAGATAAATTGTCCACTATTTTCATGCCTTTTCATCAGGCTGATGGTTCCATTGCGAGAATGTATGGAGGCACAGGTCTGGGTCTATCGATATGTAAACAGATGTCAGAACTGATGGGTGGAGAAATGTGGGCGGAAAGTCCCTCGGATTGTCGATTGAAAGACAAACCCAAAGACAAATTCAAGGCCGAAGACAATCATCAACCTCCGCCTGCCAATCAACAATCAACAATCAACAATCAACAATCCCCCGGAAGTATTTTTCATTTTACCGCATGGTTCAGGCAAGGTGAAGATAAAGAATTCATAAGATTCATCCCTGCGTCCCTTTCCGGTAAGAAGATCCTTACTGTCGATGATAACCAGGCTAACCTGGATATATTAACACACGTTTTGGGGTCAGTCGGCATGCGTGTAGTGGCCCTTAGAAATAGTGAAGATGTCGTACCAGCTTTGCAAAAGGCTCTGGAGGCTGAAAATCCGTTTGATCTGTGTGTAATTGATATCAAGATGCCAGGCATGAACGGATACGAAGTAGCAAAACAGATTCGCAATTTTAAATCATCAATCATCAATCATCAATCATCAATCCAAAGTCTTCCCCTGCTTGCCTTATCTTCATTGATGGAGCGGGAAGCCAGAAAAAGTGAAGACGCAGGATTTGATGGGTTTCTAAACAAGCCGGTTCGCAAAGAGAAGCTGTATCAGATGTTGGAGAGAATAGCAGGAAAGAGAGAAAACAAAGACAAGAAAGATGATGTTAAAAGACAGAAAATTCTTACCCAATATTCGGTTCGTGAGGAGATGAAGCATTCTGTGCGTATCCTGTTGGTGGAAGACAACCCTGTAAACCAGAAATTGGCAGAGATGATACTGACCAAGGCCGGGTATTTGGTGGAGGTGGCCAATAACGGCAGGGAAGGTTTTGAAAAATATACGCAATTTCCTGATGATTTTGACCTGATCTTCATGGATATCCAGATGCCGATAATGAATGGACTTGAAGCAACAAGAGCAATCAGAAAATATGAAGAGCAGCTCAAAGCAAAAGATGGAGCTTCTTCCGACGAACTTTCAGCTTTGAGCTTTCAGCATTCAGCTCGATCGGAACATGTTCCGATCGTTGCCATGACCGCTTACGCAATGAAGGGTGACAGGGAAATGTGTCTTGAAGCAGGTATGGATGATTATATGACAAAGCCGATTAAAAGGGAGATTGTTTTGGGAAGTATTGAGAAGTGGGTTTTTGGGGAAACTCATTCCACCAATGCCCTTCTTTCCTCGTAAGCACGCCGTACAATTTCAACATCTGCAATGAAATGATCTATTTCCTGAATTGTAAGGGCCTGTGGTCCGTCGCACAGGGCAACTTCCGGCCTGGGATGACATTCCACCATAATCATGTTTGCCCCGGCAATTACGCCCTGGGCCGTTGCGTGAAAGATGTCGAGCAGGCCATCAGGTGCACGGTCCTTGCAGCCGACGGAATGGGTCGGGTCAATACATACAGGGAGCCTGGTCAGTCTTTTCACAACCGGAACATGGATAAAGTCCACAAGGTTACGATGGGGTGCTCCCATTCCGGTTTTAATTCCCCGCAAACATATTATGATGTTGCGGTTCCCCTCACTTGCGATATACTCGCAGGCGTTTAATGATTCTTCCAGGCTGAGTCCCATGCCCCGTTTGTACAATACAGGAAACTCATGCTGAGATCCAACAGCCTTGAGAAGCTCAAAATTCTGAGCATTTCTTGTACCTGTCTGCAGCATCACTCCTGTGGGATATCCAGCCTGTTTCAGGGCGTCCATGATTTCTTCAATATGTATGGCCCTGAGCGCCTCTATTGCCACCACCTTTATTCCGTATTTCCCTGCAAGTTCAAAGACCCAGGGCAGACATGATCTCCCATGACCCTGGAAGTCATAAGGGCTGGTTCGGGGTTTGTAGGCACCCATGCGGGCCGTAGTAATATTTAGCCTCTGCAGGTTTCTGAAGACTATTTCTACGTGTTCACGGGTATCAACAGCACAGAGTCCGATGAAGATATGAAGGCAGTCCTGGTTAAATGCAATCCCATTATACTCAAAGCCGATCTGATCCATCTGTCCGCCATGTCGGCCTATCAAGCGATATTTACTTGAGACCCTTATCACTTTTTCCACTCCAGGCATACGCTCCAGGGGCTCAGAGGGTATGTCATGAGTAGGGCCGATCAGGTAAATTTCCGTTACTACCCGGATGGTGCCATGCACATCTGAAATCCTGGGTTTTATTTCGGGAAACTTTCGAACATAGTTCATTATTTGAGACGCTTCAGTGCTATCAGGGCCGATACCAGGTTTTAGGATTATGATCATTGGTTTTACCTCTTGTTACTGTTTACCGCAGAGAACGCAGAGAGACAATTCATTATGTCGTGGTGTATAGTAATATGAGAATGATAATTCTCTTCTCAATTGGTTGCAAGGGGAGAGTGACCAGGAGATAGTCCCATAAGCGCTAAGTTATTTTTGCACCGGATGCACTAATGAACATCGAACGTCCAACATCGAATGTTGAATGGGAAAAGATGAAGAAACAGACTTATGACCTGGAAGAAAGGCTGCTCGAGTATACAGAAATAGCCGTTGAATGTTCGGTATTGGATGTTTGTTTTTCATTAGTCCTGCAGGGCCCTGGCCTGATGAGATGCAAGTGCTTCTTGAAGGTTGCGGTATTATCCGCCTGTATTCACACCAGGTCTCGGCCATTGATAAAGTGGATTACTTTACACGGGTAAGAAGCAATAAGACCACTGAAATACTGGAGGTATTCGGGAAAAAAGGTATATGGGACCAGTGTGTCTCTTGGACGACTCAGGATCACAGACCGGATCACCGGGTATGAGAGAAGGCATGTAAGGGGACAGCATTTATTGAATATCGTACCTCTGGATCTTCCGCCCCAGGTCTTTGAGACAGAGGGCCTCTGGATAGAAATCCCAGATGAAATCCGGGAGGCAACGGAAAAGGCCTACATGCATTTCATGGGAGGAATCCATGCCTTGGAGCATGCTGCTATTGTGGAATATTACCTCAGACCTTAAAGGTCATTGAGAGTTGTCCCTGTGAGCTGAGGTGTCCTTCCTGTGTGCATTCTCCCAAGTGCGGCTCCGGCAACCGGCCGATAGATAAGATGGCCGCTGCCTTTGTGTTAAGGGGTATTATGGAAAGCAGGGCAGAGGGCAGGGAGCAAAGAAAGGCGAGAGGCAAAAGCTGAAGAATACTCCAGGTTCAATTCCCCGATTTGGTGTCTTTGACCTTGAGGCCCGGCTTTCCGCCCAGGATGTCGGCGGGTGGCACAGGGCGGGTCTGATGAGGGTGAGCTGTGCTGTTCTGTTTGACTGAGTACCATCTGCAAGGCCTCTTCGGGAATCATGTCAAAATGTCCTTTGTTTCAGGATAAGCAGACAGAAACAGGTTCTCTCCCAACATGAGCCTTATAGCTGCAAGCCTGATCTGATCTTTGCCATAGTAAGGTATGATCCCATTGGCTCAAAGTACTACCCGTAACTTCTCAATAAGTCTGGGTAACAGTCACTGGATTCCCGCCTTCGCGGGAATGACGATTGGATGTGAGCGCCTGTCATTCCGGCGAAAGCCGGAATCCATGACATCCACATGCCCGGTATGAGCGGATATGAAGTAGCACAGGCAATCCGAGGATATGAAAAAGAGCAGTTCCAGGTTCAGGGTTGGAGATGAATTCGATGAAATTAGCCCCGCAACTCTCAACTCGCAACCCGCAATCCGGTCGCAACCCACAACACACATCGCCCTGATTGCTCTATCTTTTTTGATGGAGCGTGATGCCAAAAGATGTAACGAGGCGGGATTTGATGGTTTTCTGAGTAAGCCGATTCACAGGGAAAAGCTATACCGGATGCTGGAAAGATTGTTAGGAGAAAAGCAGGGTGATGAGGAAAAGGATAAAGCAGTCAAAAAAAAGATCCTGACCCAGTATTCAGTTCAGGAGGAGATGAAGCATTCTGTGTGTATCCTTCTGGCAGAGGATAATCCGGTTAACCAGAAATTGGCAAAGTTAATGTTGACCAAAGCCGGGTATCAAGTGGAAGTGGCTAATAATGGCGAGGAAGCGGTTGAAAAGTACAAGCAATCTCCAGAGGATTTTGACCTGATCTTTATGGATGTTCAAATGCCTAAGATGGATGGAATTCAAGTAACAAAAGCAATCCGAAGGTATGAAGAACAGCTCAAAACTCAAAGCTCAAAGCAAAATATGGAGCTTCTTCCGACGAACTTTCAGCTTTGAGCTTTCAGCCTTCAGCTAGATCGGAACATGTTCCGATCGTTGCCATGACTGCCCATGCCATGAAAGGGGACAGGGAAGAGTGCCTTGAGGCATGAATGACTATGTCACAAAGCCTATCAAAAGAGAGCTTGTCTTCGAGAGTATTGAGAAGTGGGTTTTCGGGAAAAATTGAGGAATGACAAAATAAGGAGAACATGTGGCAGTGGGGCAGAGAGAATTATAATAAAATTACTGGTCTTCAGACTTAAGCTCTTCCAAAAGCTCCTCGCCGCCTCCAAAACTATGCTCCGGTCCTGGGAATGCACCGTTTGTTACTTCATCAATGAAGTCATCTAAGGCTTCCTTGATCTTCGGGGCGAGGTTTGCATAGCGTTTTACAAAGCTCGGTGTAAATTTTTCAAAAAGTCCGAGCAGGTCGTTAGTTACAAGGACCTGGCCATCGCAGTGCGGGCCTGCTCCGATACCTATGGTAGGGATGGGGACTATCTCGGTAATTATTTTTGCAAGAGCAAACGGAATGCATTCCAAGACAAGTGAAAAGGCCCCTGCATCAGCCACTGCCCTAGCGTCTTCAATGAGCTTTCTTGCCGATTCCAGGTCTCTGCCCTGTACTTTGTATCCACCAAGCGCTATTGCTGTTTGGGGAGTGAGGCCTATATGGCCCATGACAGAAATGCCCGCCTTGACAATTCTCTCAATGGTAGGTGCCATGGCAGTGCCGCCTTCCAGCTTGACGCCGTGGCATCCGGCTTTCTTAAGAAACATGCCTGCGTTTCTCACCGCCTCTTTTTTGGAGATCTGGTATGACAGGTAAGGCATGTCTCCAATCAGCAGCGCTCTATTAATTCCTCGCCGGACTGCGCTACAGTGATGGATCATCTCCTCTATTGTGACCGGCACTGTGGAGTCATAACCCAGGGCCACCATGCCCAGAGAATCACCCACCAGAACTATGTCCAAACCGGCTTCATCTAATACTCTGGCCATACTGTAATCGTAGGCCGTAAGCATGGTGATTTTTTCACCTGAGGCCTTTTTATTTTGCAGATCAGCGAGAGTGACGGCCTTTAAGGCCTTTTTTTCTTTCATTAAATCAACCAATCAACGTAACTATTCAGGCAGTCTATTCACCTGAATGTTACCAATCAACAATCAACAATAAAAAGAGCCGGTGGAGACTGTCATAAGCCGGGTTCTGTTCCCTTGTGCGATCCAAGGTGGTGATCATTCATCTGGGATGTCGATTGCCCGACACCTCACGCAACCTACCCGGGAGCTTCGAGCGGGCCACTCTCAAGCGCTCCTCTATTTGGTTTTGCTCCGGGTGGGGTTTACCAAGCATGCAACGTCACCGCCGCATCTGGTGAGCTCTTACCTCACCTTTTCACCCTTACCGGGCAAAGGCCCGGCGGTATATTTTCTGTGGCACTTTCCCTGGGGTCGCCCCCGGTCCGCGTTACGGACCACCCTGCCCTGTAGAGCCCGGACTTTCCTCCAGACAAAAATATTGCCCGGCGATCACCGGCCGTCTCCTCCGGCAAAAAAATATACTTTAACTTACTTCTAAAGCATATATCAAACGCTGACAAGAAGGGCAAGTAAAGATCTTTTCATCTCTAAGCAGTTCGTTATAGAGTTGAGGGGGAATATTCATATTACATGCAGAACAGATACCATCAGTCACTGCTGCTACGGCAACACAACCCCTCTTGTCTTTGAGGAAATTATATTTGGATAACAGGTCCGGGCTTATATCTTTGGATACAGTTTCTCTCTCCTCAGTTAAGGCCGCAGCCTTGGCGTCCAGCCTGGCCTCTAATTCTTTGATGCGTTTTTTCTCCGCCCTTATTTCCTTGCGATACTGCTTGACCTGTTTCATTTTTTCTTTGACTTCTTCCTCCAGGGAGCCGGTTTCCTCCATGATGGCCAGAATTTCGTCCTCCCTGGCCGTGTTGGCCTTCTTTATTTCGTTAATTTCTTTTTGCAGTGCCTGATATTCCCTATTAGTCTTTAACGAAGAGAGCTTTTTCTGAGATTTTCCAAAACGCACATTCTCCAACTCAAATTCATCCTCTACGTCAACTTTCCTTTTCTGAATTTCAGTTATACGTTCATTGAGTTCATTGAGTTCCGCCACTTTGGATGAAAGGTGCTCTTGAAGGCCTTCAAGATGTTTTGGAGCAGAGGACTTTTCCTCATTTATCTTGTGAAGTTCGAGATCGATACCTTGTAATCTTACTAGAATTGCAAGTTCTGGTTTCAATTTTTGCTCCTTGTTTAAAAAAAGGAAGTACTTATAGAGAGCAAGGGCCTTGCGCCAGGCACCAACTCGCCAGCTTTCATGTTTTTATTTATCCAGAGCCCGAACGGGGATCTTTCATCGTCAAAAATATCTACTTTTAAGTCCCATCCCTCATCTGATGCCTGCTGTTTTATATATTTAGCTATGGCCGGCACTACAGGCCATTCTGTGTAGAAATGTCCTGCGTCTATGATGGCCTTTCCCATCTGTTCCGCTTCCCTGGCAATGTGGTGTTTTATCTCAGCACTCAGAAAGAGGTCGGCATCTTCATTCATAGCCATAGGCCAAAGGTCCGATCCGGAACCTCCGCAAAGAGCTATCCTGGTAATCATTTGCTCAGAGTGACCTACTACTGAAAGGCCCGGATTTCTTAACATGCTTGAGACCTTGAGCATTATCTCGGATAATTTACAGCCATAGGGAAGGTTGCCGATTCTTCCCAGTCCCACTGATGGCGAATTTGATTCAGATGTCAGCAGAGGTTTTACGTCAGAAAGACCAAGCGCATTAGCCAATAGATCGCTAACACCGCCAACAGTCGAGTCCAGGTTGGTATGGGCTGCTGCAAGTGCTATGTTTTCGCGCAAAAAACCCGCCAGAAGGCGGGGAAGTTGTTTTGAGATGTCAAGGGACCTTACGGGCTGAAACAGTAAAGGATGGTGTGTCAATACCATCTGGGCCTTTCGTTCAGAGGCAGCCTCTAATACATTTTCTGTAGCATCAAGGGCGACCATCAGTCTCTGAACAGGCGCATCCGGGTCTCCAACCTGCAACCCTGTATTATCCCACGATTCTGCTAGTTCAGGAGGCGCCCACTTGCTAAGAACATTCCATATCTCACATACAGTTGGAGTCATGGCGCTTGTTCCACTGTTTGATTCTGCTTGAGGTTCTCAAGACGAAAAAAGATGCAACATGATGGAGTTGCACCTTCTGCTTTGCAGATTGACCAGCCTGAGATGATTTTGATTCAATACCATATTCAGTCAGAATTTTTATTATCCTCGCATTTATTATAAATGGGCCCACCAGGATTCGAACCTGGGACCAACCGGTTATGAGCCGGTGGCTCTGACCAACTGAGCTATGGGCCCACCGGTTAAAAACGCAATTATATTCCGACAATTATTATTGTCAAGAACCAGTCGAGCTTTAGGGTGAACCGTTCACGGCCTGAAATTCGAAATTGGAAACTAGAAATTGGGGTAAGCGTTCACGCCCATATTGTCATTTCGACCGAAGGGAGAAATCTTAAATGCCCATGACTGTGACATATTATGTGTATCTGCTCACAAATTGGAACAATAAAGTGATGTATCTGGGGGT
>QNAY01000018.1 GCA_003645605.1 Thermodesulfobacteriota bacterium | reverse complement strand
CAATTAGTGAACCGGATGAACCCAAACTGGAAAGATCTGAGTTCTGGATGGTAAAGATTTCTCCCTTTGGTCGAAATGACATGGCAGCGCGAATCATGACACATTAGCGTGAACGGTTACAAACATTTATAAGGAGTATTTGTGATATGGCGACAAATTCAGTAGCAATAGTAGGTTTGGGTTACGTTGGACTCCCTTTGGCAATAGCCTTTGGCAAAAAAATAAAAACCATCGGCTTTGACACATCCGAGGACAAAATAATCAGTTACAGAAAAGCCATTGACCCCACTGCAGAAGTTGACCGCGAAGATTTCGAGCAGGCGGTGCATCTCAGCTTTACAAACGATCCTGCCGCCATAAAAGAGACAGACTTGGTCGTTGTAGCTGTACCTACTCCGATTACCGCCAACAAGCAGCCTGACCTCAGGCACCTTGTTTCTGCTTCGGAAATAGTCGGAAAAAACATGAAGCATGGGGCTATTATAGTATACGAGTCAACAGTATATCCAGGTGTGACTGAGGATACATGTGGCCCTGTCCTTGAAAAAACATCCGGATTCAAATGTGGTGAGGGATTCAAGGTTGGTTACTCTCCTGAGCGGATAAACCCCGGAGACAAGGAACACTCTCTGACCAACATAGTGAAAGTTGTGGCAGCTCAAGATCAGGATACATTGGATGAAGTGGCAAGCACTTATGAACTTATAGTGGATGCGGGGGTATACAGGGCTGAAAGTATAAAAGTGGCTGAAGCAGCCAAGGTCATAGAAAATACACAGAGGGATCTCAACATCGCCCTTATGAACGAACTGGCCATTATTTTCAATCGCCTGGATATTGATACACAATCAGTGCTGGAGGCTGCTTGCACGAAATGGAACTTCCTCTCCTTTACACCCGGTCTGGTTGGGGGCCATTGCATCGGAGTTGACCCCTATTACCTCACCTATTGTGCCCAGCAAACAGGGTACCATCCCGAAGTCATTCTGGCTGGACGCCGCATCAACGATTCAATGGGCGCATATATTGCGCAGAGGACAGTCAAGGAACTCATCCATGCCGGGGTACGGGTTGAAGGGGCCAGGGTCGTTATACTCGGGCTTACGTTCAAGGAAAATTGTTCTGATATAAGAAACACCAGAGTGATAGATATTATCCATGAATTCAGGGAGTATGGCATCGAGCCTCTGGTACACGATCCACTGGCCGATCCGCAAGAGGCCGAATCAGTATATGGCATTCGTTTACTGAAGGACCTGCCTGCCAATGTTGATGCGGCCATACTTGCAGTAGCCCACAAAACATATGCAGAAGCCGGGGTTTCATTAATAAAAGACATGCTCACTCCTGACAGGGGTGTGGTAATAGATGTAAAGGATTTTTATCACCCTGATGATTTTAAGGAAAAGACTATCAGGTACTGGAGACTGTGAGCATGGAAAAGGGGAAGCTTACCGGCCCTGAAAGGCGGCTGTTGCTCAAAATAGCAAGACAGGCCATAGAGACAGAACTGGCAAGCCTTCCTTTCAGTCTTCCCAAGGTAACAAATCCAAACCTCATCGAACATAGGGGGGCATTTGTAACACTTCATAAACATGGCCAACTGTGCGGTTAGGAAATTACTGAAAATCAGGCATCCTTCATTGAATACGTTCATCAACAGTACAAAAGCATGAAGGCCAAATTTCTAATTTCACCGTTCCGTGAACGGTTACCCTGTCATAAAGAGGACAAGATCTGAAAAATCCGCAGCTTCCAAGTTATGAAGATCATCTGACCTATCAGATGAAATTATAGGAGGCCCCTTTTGTTCATAACGGTATTTGTAGGTGTTGAGAGGTTCAGGGTTCACCGAAAATCTGAATTCCTGAACTCTGAACCAGTGAACGATTATCAGAAATGTCGCCTCATATATCCCTCTAACCTGTCATATGCCTCATTCAGGATATCTTCGGGAGGAAGAAAGACCACACGGAAGTGCGGGGTCTCAGGCAGGGGACCAAAGCCGCTGCCATGTACTACGACCACACCTGTTTCACTGATGAGGCTTTTTACAAATTCCTTGTCATCTACATCTTCCTCGATCCTGGGAAAGGCATAGAATGCCCCGTCAGGTCTCTGGCAGGATATGCCCGGAATCGCATTTAGCCTTTCGACTGTCAGGTCCCTGCGTCGAATCAGTTTTTCTGTTGTCTCTTTAATATGGATCTGGTCACCGTTCAGGGCGGATGATATTGCAAACTGCTTTGGGTGCGAGGCGCAGAGCCTGGCCCTCACAAGCTTTTTCATGGCCTCGGTGTAGTCTCCCACAAGCTCAGGCGCCCCGCTTACTATGGACCAACCGATACGGAAACCAGGGGCAAGATAACACTTGGAAAGGCCGTTAAATGTCACTATAGGGAGTTCTTTGTCCAGTGAGGCCGTACTGATGTGGTGCTGGCCGTTCAGGATGAGTTTGTCGTATATTTCGTCGCTGAGAATTACCAGATTATAACGCCTTGCAATTTCTATTACCTGGCGCAGGGTATCCTCACTATACACTGCACCTGTAGGATTGTTGGGGTTTATGATCACAATTGCCCGAGTGTTTTCATCTATCTGTTTCTCTATGTGATCAATATCCGGCTGCCAGGCATTGTCTTCGTCCAGCAAATAAGGCCGGGCCCCACCAATCAGACGGCTGAGAAGCGCATTGTAAAGGGGATAGCCTGGTGATGGAACAAGCACATTTTCGCCCTTGTTCACCAGGGCGGAAAGCGCAAAATCAATGGCCTCACTGGCACCCGTAGTAATCAGTATCTCATACGGCTCTATGCCGCTTTCCACGGCTTCCTGCCTCACGGCCTCAATGGCCTCCGGCACCCCCTCAGAGGCGGAATACCCGGTGTAATCATCCAGCATTGCCTTGTAGGTGGCATCTATAAGGTGTCTGGGTGTGTGAAAATCAAAGAGCACAGGATCACCTATATTAAGATAAAAGAGATCGCCGCCGGCAGCCTTTCTTTTATCAGCAACCAGCACGATATCCCTAATGGCGTAAGCAATATACTCTGTTCGTCTCGAAGGGCTGATTTTCTTAAGTGTACTCATATCGATTATACCTCAATGAAGACTCAACAGATTTAACAATCATCACCCTAATGAATTCACCCAAACCCCTTTATTGTCAACTTAAATTTTACCCCAACCCCTCAATCCTTCAATCACCAAATCACCAAATCACCCAATCCCATGATGGTCCCTCCCAAGATAAAAATTCAGCCATGATGAGGTGCTGTCAAGGGTCCATTCTCGTGGAGGAATCCGGGGACCACCCAGTCTTTCCTGTTTACCAAGGCTCTGGAGTCGTTCATATACCTTTACGTAAAAGCACCGTTGCCTTCCAGGCCAGACCTCGCACCAGCCGTCTCTGCTACCTCCACAAGGGCCATTCAGAAGGAACTTGGAACACTGGGACTGGGGACATAGAAATCCCATTTCCCCCAAGGCACAGTCTCCACAGCGTCGGCAGTCATAGAGCCACTCTTTTAGCCAGTATTCAAAAGACGTAAAATGCTTTTTTGAAGATGAACCATCAATCCATCCGGCAATCCTGCGCAGGGAATTGAAAAGAGGTTTTCCCGGTTCAAAAGCAAGTTCGTGGAAAAGGCGTCCGAGACTCAGGCCAAGTGAATCCCTTAAAGAAAGACTGACCTCTGACCCGGGGGTTGGTTTATCATAATTGAGCCAGGTTTCAGGGTCTTCCTTGAAATACCAGAATTTCCATTCTTCCGGAAAAAGAAACTGGCATGTAAAGAGCTTCCAGCGCTCGCTTATATCATTTGCCCGCTCAATGACCCATCTAACATGGGAGTATTTGAGACCAGGGCCGCTGAGATGTACCCCCTCGTAGCCAATACCCTTCAGTATTGACACCAACCGGGCTGCACGCTCCAGCCTGGGATCCCCCTCCTGGTCATCCGATATGGCCTCCTGTTCCATACGTTCAAGAAGTCTGTCCGGCAAAATACATCCTGGAATTTCTCCCCTGCACAGGGTTTTGGCCAATCCTGTCGTTGGTATGAATACCGTCCCTATAAGAGGTACCCTGAGGCCTTCCCTGTCCATAAACCGCCTAAGCTCATCAAATTTACGTACGTCCCAACCCATTTGTGTTATTACAAAGCTTGCTCCGGCAGCTACCTTCCGCTTGAGCTTTAAGTATTGGGGGATAAGCTCTGATTCCAGACGTTTGAAAGGAGATACGACACAACCGGCGTGGAAGTCCATGGGGGCCAGCTTTACACCCCCAAATGGTGCCCTGGAATCAAGGACAAACCCCTGGTTCATATGAGAGATCATGTCCAAGACCTGGACTGAATCCAGATCGAAGACAGGCTTGGCGTTTCCCATAAAACCGTATCTGGGATAGTCTCCGGTGAGCACCAAAAGGTTTTTAAGACCGGACCGATCAAGCACAAACAACTGGCTTTCCACGAGATTACGGTTTTTGTCCTTACAGGAAAAGTGGATGATTGGATCGATCCCAAGGGCCATTATCTCAGATCCAAGGGCCCTGGGCGTAAGTGCAGGATGTCCTCCGGCGTTGTCTGTTATGGAAAGGGCGCTGATCAAGCCGTCGGCTGCCGCCTCTTTGGCAAACTGAAGAATTTCGTCAATGGCCTTGCCCTTTGAGGCCCTGGCGGGCACAAGCTCAAATGTAATTACAAAATTCCGTTTTGTCCCTTTGACATCATATCCAAAATCCCTTTGGGCCAGACGCTCTTCCATGGCCTTTTGGAGCTTTGAGTAAAGAGAACCAGGGGGTGATTTGGTGATTTGGTGATTTGGTGATTTAGTGATTGAATGATTTGGTGATTGGGTGATTTTTTTATCCTCCCCGTAGCTTGCGTTTATCACCTATTCGTATGGTCACCCTCTGGTTGTCCAAATACTCAAGGAGCGGGATCATGTACTTTCTGGAAAGTCCTCCAGCAAGGTCACGGAATTCTTTTATGTTAAGCTCGCCGTGTTCTTTGATGAAACGAATGACCCTGTCCTTAATTTTATCTAAGGCGCTGTGGTGGTAATAAAGATTGTCCTTCAGACGTACAAGAAGCCCTTCCCTGACCATCAAATCAAATATTTTGCCTGCCGCTTTCTCATGCCCTTTCACACGGCCAATGGCGTCTTCACGAAAAGGGGGCTGAAAGCCGGCCTGTTGGAAGATAAGTTCAAGTTTGCTCCTGAGTTCTTTTTCTTCATCCCCAAGAATCACATTGTGGGTAGAAAGCCGGACAAGATCCTTTTCCTGTGCAACTTTTCCTGACTTGACAAGGTCAGAAAGGAGCATTTGAAACAGGCGCTGATTTGGTGATTTGGTGATTTGGTGATTTGGTGATTGAAAGGCGGGACAGGGAACTCCGGCTATGGGAAAGAGGCGGGACCTTAGTTCTTCTTTGGACAGACCCTGGACAAGAGGATTGTTATGGTGAAAGACTCGCAGGATGTCGAGCGCTTGCTCCTTTAGAAATTCGTAAACTTTACCGTGGACAAATTTCTGTCCCTCCCCTTCAGAGCATATAACTTTTCTGGAACTCAGGAGAGGATCAAGCTCCCGGGCAAGGCGTTTTCCATAGATGCTGCTACGCATCGCGAGTTCAGACTTTGAAAGCCCCCTTACGCCCGCACGTTGCAGATGATATCCAATGATGTCAGCCGGTCCGCCTTTGGCCAGGATATCCAGCTCTGTCCAGAGCGCGGGCCGGGTCCGTTTCCGTTTTCTGGGAACAGGGTGGAGGATCCTTCCACCACCTATGGTACGAATAGGTGAATAACTCCTGATAACATAGTGATCTCCTGAAAGGACCGCGACCGGTTCCTTCAGCATTATCTGGATATAGGCCTCTGAACCCGGAATAAGCTCATCTCCCTGGAGCAGGACCCTTCCGATAACCTCGTCTGTTCCCACGTGAAAGCGAACAGGACTTCTGTGCCGCAGGGGACGGCCTGCGCCGGCAAGATACAGGAAGTTCAAGTCAATGAGGTAGCTTGCATGCAGGCTACCCGGAGTGGCTATGACGTCTCCCCTGCTGACATCCTCCTTGTCAATACCCTGTAGATTGAGGGCCGTGCGCATCCCCGGATGGGCCTCTTGAGCATCCTTTCCATGGATCTGAATACCCCGAATCCTGGTAGTCATCCCTTTGGGATAGATAGATATCTCGTCTCCCAATCTAATCTGCCCCGAAATGGAAGTGCCGGTGACTACTGTGCCAAAGCCTTTTATGGTAAATACCCTATCCACTGGAAGGCGATATGGTCCGACCGGGGCCCTTGGCACCACTTCCGACACCATCTCATCCAAGACCATGAGGAGTTCGTCAAGGCCGTCTCCTGTGACTGAGGAGGCAGCCAGCACAGGAGCATCTTCCAGAAATGTGCCGGAGACAAAATCACTGACGTCCTCAGTGACCATTTCCAGCCATTCCTTTTCCACAAGGTCTTTCTTGGTCAGAACAACAAGTCCCTTCTTAACTCCAAGGAGACGGCATATCTCTATGTGCTCCGTGGTCTGGGGCATTATCCCTTCGTCGGCAGCCACCACTAGGACAACGAGGTCCATCCCCATGGCTCCGGCCACCATGTTTTTTACAAAACGTTCATGGCCCGGGACGTCTACTACTCCCACCTGCCGGCCTGACGGCATGGAAAGAAGGGCAAAACCCAGTTCAATAGTAATGCCCCGCTCTTTTTCCTCTTTCAGCCTGTCGGTATCTATTCCGGTGAGGGCCTTGACCAGAGCGGTCTTCCCGTGATCAATGTGGCCGGCAGTACCAAGAATGATGGTCTTGGTATCCATGAATCAGCTCACCTTTGCCCCTGACTCTGCCGGAGTGGCCACTGTGGTCAGATGAAGGCCCTTATCGTCTTTGGCCACAAGCAACATCCCCTCGGATTGTACTCCCATGATCTTTACCGGCTTGAGATTGGCAACCACAACTACCTGTCTGCCGACAAGATCTTCAGGTGAAAAGTGTTCCGCAATACCGGCAACGATAGTTCGTTCTTCCGGGCAGCATACGTTAAGCTTAATAAGCCTGTCTGCTTTGGGTACCTTCTCGGCAGCCGTTATCTTTGCTATCCTGAGATCTATCTGTTGAAAATCCTCAAAGGAAACCTGTTTTTTTTCATCTTCAGACATGGTCTTTTTTTTGACCTCCTTCTTGTCCCTTGCCTTACCCGTTTCCAACCTGGGAAACAGGGACGGTATGCGTAAAGTTTTGGTCCCTGGAGTCAGTATTCCCCATCGCCGAGCAGCGTCAAGATTCAAGTCCTCCTGCGGGTCAAGACCTATGGCCTCCTGCATTTTCTTGGCGGTTGATGGCATCACAGGGGCTACCAGGATTGAAATAATCCGAAGTGACTCAAGGAGTGTATAGAGAACATTCCTCAGTTGGCCGGCTTTGGCCGGGTCCTTGGCCAAGACCCATGGGGCGGATGTGTCAATCACTTTATTGGCCTTATTTATTACTTCCCAGACTGCCTGCATGGCCCTGTGTACTGCGAAGGACTCCATGGTTTTTTCCCAGGCGGGTACCAGTTTGAGCGCAGCCTCACGCAGCTCTTTCTCCACTCCCTCCGGTTCTTGAGGCGCGGGGACCTCTCCCTTGACATATTTTCGGACCATGGCCAGGGTGCGACTCACAAGATTCCCCAGGTCGTTGGCAAGATCAGCGTTTATCCTCAGCAAGAAGGATTTTTCGCTGAATCCGGCATCCAGGCCAAAGGCCATCTCCTGCATCAAACAGTATCTGGTTGCATCTACACCAAAGGATTTAACCAGACCACTCGGCCGTATTACGTTTCCAATGCTTTTGGACATCTTCTGATCACGGATCTGCCAGTAGCCGTGGACATGGAGACGCCTATAGGGTTCGAGGCCAATGGCCTTAAGCATAGTGGGCCAATAAATGCCGTGTGGTTTCAGGATATCTTTGGCTATCACGTGTTCTGTCACCGGCCAGAACTTTGAAAAATTGGGGCTATCCGGATATCCCAGACCGGTCAGATAGTTGATCAGGGCATCAAACCAGACATAGGTTACAAATTTATCGTCAAAGGGAAGGGGTATACCCCACGTAAGACGGCTGACGGGCCTTGAGATACAGAGGTCCTCCAAGGGATCCTTTAAAAAGGACAGCACTTCATTCCTGTAACGCTCAGGCGTGATGAACAACGGGTGCTTTTTTATATGGTCTATCAACCAGTCCTGATAACGGCTCATAAGGAAGAAATGGTTTTTTTCCTTCAACCGTACAGGGACAGTACCATGGTCCGGGCACTTTCCATCCTCAAGTTCCCGTTCCATATAAAATCGTTCACACCCAAAACAGTAAAGCCCCTCATATTCCCTAAAAACTATGTCCCCTCTGTCATAGACATCCTGCAGTATGCTCTGGACAGTTGCAACATGCTCCGGTTCCGTGGTGCGAATAAATCTGTCCGGCTCAATGTCCAGAAGGGGCCAGGACTCCCTGAACAAGGAGCTTATCCTGTCTGCATAGGTCTTTGGGTCTGTTCCCTGCCTCTCCGCTGCCTGAACAATTTTGTCCCCATGCTCATCTGTTCCGGTCAGGAAAAAGGTCTCCTCCCCGCGAAGCTTGTGGAACCGGTTCTGCACATCCGTAATCACAGTTGAATATGCGTGTCCCAGATGAGGTTCCGCATTCACATAGTAAATGGGTGTTGTAATATAGAATCTGTTTTTCATTGAGTTATTCGGCATCCTTCATTTGCCGGTTTACACTTATTCCCAAAAAGGTGGCATTATAGAATTGAGTGCTGATGTTGAAACTGGAAATTCGAAGTTTGAAATTAGGTAATGCATCTACATCTTTTCAGCATAATATCAGTTCTGGTATTTTGGAATAGTATATTATAAAATAATGGGTATCCTTCTATAGTTTAACATCGTATTGTCCGAAAAGATGATCAAGACTGTTATATGAAAAGGAGATATGAAATGTCAATTCTTGATAAAGGGTATCTGCCTGGCTATCCGGCAAAGATCTGAAGGCTTTATCCAATTGGAATCATAGCCCTTTTATTTTCTAGTATCCTAATTGGCTGTGGTAAGTCTGAACCTAAAAAACTTGAGATCACACCAACTGAAAAAACTCTGTCAGTGGGTGAGACAGTGACCTTTAAAGCTGCTGCCATTTCAAAGAAAAATAAAGAAATGCCCGGCGTTAAGGTCTATTGGACTGTTGATGGCAAAGCAGGCCTTATCGATGAAAAAGGCCGGTTTGCCGCGAAAATACCGGGCAATGTCGTGGTTAAAGCAACTTTAGGATATCTCTCTGCAGAGGCCCGAGTGACAATCAAGCCGATAGAAGTGGCTCAGATCCATGTTTTGTTGGACAAAGACAAGGTGCCGGCGGGAACAAGCACCCATCTCAAGATCAATGGACTGTCAAAGGATGAAACTCCGGCCGGCTTGAACCGGATATCCGTATCATCCTCAACAGAAGGAGTCGTTCTATCCACAGAAGAGTTAACCCTGAACCAGCAAGGTGAAGCGGAATTCGATGTAATACTGTCGTCAACTCCCGGCCTTAATGTAGTAGTACTAAAAACGTCTGAAATCACAAAAAAATTGAAATATTGGGCATCCTTCATTCGCCGGTTTACATTTATTCCCCAAAAGGGTGCATTATAGAATTGGTGCTGATGTCGAAACTGGAAATTCGAAATTAGTGTCTGAACGAAAACTAACCAAAACTGTCAT
>QNAY01000017.1 GCA_003645605.1 Thermodesulfobacteriota bacterium | reverse complement strand
GAGCTCAAGATTGACGACCGCGAGTGTACGCGTTGCATGCACTGCATTAATGTCATGCCTAATGCCCTGCGTCCCGGTGTGGATTGTGGCGCCACGATACTGAACGGGGCAAAGGCGCCGATCCTTGAAGGTGCTCAGATGTCCACGTTAATCATCCCATTTATTAAGATGGAAGAGCCCTATGAAGAATTCAAGGACTTTGTGGATCTGATGTGGGACTGGTGGATGGAAGAAGGCAAAAACCGGGAAAGATTTGGCGAGCTTATCCAGCGTCAAGGCCTTTCACATTACATTGTCGATATACTCGGGCGTGAACCTATTCCACAGCACGTAAGGGAACCTCGATCCAACCCGTATCCTTTCTGGAAAGAGGAAGAGGTACCAGGTGGGTGGAAGCGTAGTTTGGAAGATTTCCGTGCAAGGCACCTTGCGTAATCAAGTTTAACAGGAGGTAAAGATAATGATAGATACTTCAAGGTATAAAGACGATCCCGGCTACAATATACAAGCAAAACTGGATATACCCTATGATCCGACGCTTGCCGACAGGGAATACAATCCCGCCAAACCAATGGCAGGCCGCCTTACAGACCAGGGACCACCTCACTATGAGCAGTTCTTCCCTGAGGTGGTCAAAAAGAACTACGGCAAATGGCTCACTCATGAGTTTCTCCAGTCTGGTGTAATCAAATATACCAGTGAGACCGGTGATTTGATGTGGGTGGTACGTTGCGGCACTCCACGGTTGATCACCACAAATCTACTCCGTGAGATCGGGGATATCTCAGACAAGTTCTGCGAAGGCATATGCCGCTGGACTACCCGGAACAGCGTTGAGTTCCACGTCACGGACGAGGGAACCTTAAAGGACCTGATTGAATTCCTTAATAATTTCAAGCATCCCGGTGGATCATACAAGCTCCCTATTGGAGGCACTGGTGCAGGAATAACTAATATCGTCCACACCCAGGGCTGGATACACTGTCATACCCCGGCTACTGATGCATCGGGTATGGTAAAGGCCGTGCTGGATGATATGTTCGAGTACTGGAACAGCCATAAGCTGCCGGCCAAGCTGCGTATTTCCATGGCCTGCTGCCTCAACATGTGCGGTGCGGTCCACTGCTCGGATATAGCTTTACTGGGCATCCATAGAAAGCCTCCATTTGTTGAGGACGACCGCATCACCGGTGTCTGCGAGGTGCCTCTGGCCATAGCTGCCTGTCCTACCGCAGCTATCAAGCCTGCCAAGGTAACGCTCCCTGACGGCAAGGAAGTCAAGACGGTACGCGTAAATGAGCCAAGGTGCATGTTCTGCGGTAACTGCTACACCATGTGCCCGGCCATGCCGCTTGCCGATGAAGAGGGTGATGGCGTCGCCATCCTGGCTGGTGGAAAAATCTCCAATCGCATTACTACACCTTCATTCTCAAAATTGATTGTTCCATTCATTCCCAATGAGACTCCTCGTTGGCCCTCTGTATGCAAAATTGTCAGAAATATTGTTGAGGCCTATTCGAAAGGCGCTAACAAGTATGAGCGTCTCGGTGATTGGGCAACGAGGGTTGGTTGGGAACGCTTCTTTGAGCAGTGTCAAATACCCTTCACGGAAAAGTCTATTGACGATTATCGTCTTGCGTATGATACATATCATACAACCACGCAGTTTAAATGGAGTTCTCATACTGATAAACTGATGAAGGAAGCTGGTTATTAATGAGGAAACTATTATGGCAGCAGATATAGAAGAACTAAAAAAGAAACTCTTGGATTTTATGACCAAAAAATCAAAATTCAAGGCAAAAATGTACTTTAAAGACTTGTGCAAGGCAGATGAGAATGCCAAGATGCGCGAGATAAAAAAAGCGGCTACTGCTTTGGTCCAGGAAGAAAAGATCGAATACTGGTCTTCAGGAAGCACTACTCTTTACGGCCTAAAGGGCAGCAGCAGCAAGGAAACAGATACATTCCACGAAGAGTAGATAGAAAAGACACAAAACAAGTAAGCGGACCTTAATTAAATAAGGCCCGCTTTGGTGTCCTCAGTTAAGATAAAAGGCCTCCTATAGAATATATAGGAGGCCTTTTTATTGCAGAACATGATTCAACATTTTTCCTGCGTTCTCTGCGTACTCTTCGGTGAATTATTCACGTCTTATGATCCATCAGGGTCTGAATGTTTGCAACAAGGGCCTTGACCGGACGTCCGAAGAAAAACTCAAGTTCGTCTTCTTTAAACCCAAGCGTCTCAACTACCTTTTGGCGGAATGCCTCATCGGTTGAAACCATCTGTTCTATTTCAGGTCCGGTCTGTTGCGCCACTTCTTTCGAACCTGCTTCACTCAAAAGGCCGTACAACCGACTTGGAGAAAAGCTCCTTTCATAAGCGGAGATCATCTCTGCTACCACAGATCCCTTTGGGCAAAGATCGAGACGGGATAGGAGGTCTTTTATGAAAAGCCCTTCAACTTCCGCTGTGTCCCAGCATTTGAGGACCCTACATTCCAAAGGACGGTCCTCATAGATAGAACAGGCCTTCTGTTCTGCATCGTAGAATGTGCAAACACTTGATCCATCCATGCCCTTTATCTTGATCATCTCATTCGAGAGTTCTATGAGTCTCTCATCGAGAGGATGATATGCCAGTTCTCCGGCCCTCAGAGTAAAGAGGTGTATTGGCCTTAGAGTGCCCTTCTGGAGAAAAATCCTGTCCTCGGAGTGGAGGGTAGGGCCGCCCTTTTCGCAGCATTCACCGCATCGTATGCAGGACTCGATTTTTTTTCCTGATTCCATAGCAAATATACTTCCTGTATTGTATTATTGTTGGTATTATTTACATCCAAAAGGATATACTTGTGTTTAAAGACCTTGAAGATCTATACGAATTTGCCGACAAAGCAGTAGCGGATGTACGGGAACGTTACAGTCAGGAAGTGCGCTGCAAAAAGGGATGCACCGACTGCTGCTACGCGGTGTTTGACGTTTCGTTAATAGAAGCACTATACATTCGCCAGTATTTTGATTCCCTGGACAGAAAGCAGAGACGCGCTGCCTTGAACATTGCAAAAAAGGCCATCAAGTCCTGGGACCAGTTAGCCACCGCCAAGACCGACCTCTCACTTGCCCGTATCAGGTGTCCTCTGTTGGCTGACAGCGGAGAATGCATCTGCTATAAGACCCGGCCTATTAACTGCCGCACCTATGGGATCCCCACAGTGATCGGTAATAAAAGCCATGTATGTGGACTCTCCGGCTTTGAGAAAAGGAAAACCTATCCTGCCCTTAATCTGGAACCTCTGCAAATGAGGCTCTACGAACTCTCTGTAGCGTTGGAAGGTAATGAACGTGGCAAAAAACGGTGGCCGGTGGCTGCCATACTCCTTTCTTAATTCAAAATTCAAAATTTAGAATTCAAAATTGTGTCTGAACTGCCTTTTCATTCAGACACTACTTAGTATCCCCGGCCAACATGGCCTCCTCAATCACCTTTATGCCCTTTTCAAGTATCTCCGCCCTCTCCCTGTACGCCGTTTCCTGATAAATTCCATGTGCAGTCTTATAGGCATCCAAAGCCTTATCCAGTTCATTCCTCTTTTGGTAAATATCACCTATTCCAGTAAGATATAGCCCGACCTTGCCGATATCATCGAGCTTTTCCACCAGCTCTAGTGCTCGAAAATAGTATGGAAGGGCCTTATCCTGGTCCCCTAACTGTCTGTAGAGATCAATGATTTTCTCTGCCAGCAAAACAGTACTTACCGGATCGTTTTTCTTCTCACATATTGCCAGTCCCCTCTGATAGACAGGTATGGCCCCCTTGAAATTTCCCCGCATTGTGCGGAGATCTCCTATCTGCTCACAGATGTTTGCAACCTCAACGTCTTTTCCGTCAGCGGCTTCAAAAATTTCAAGGGCCTCCTCAAATTTCTCAATAGCATCCAGGGACCCCCCCTGGACACTCATGATTTTTGCCTCCCGGTACATGACTTCAGCCCTGGAAATTTCTTTATCTTTCTTTTCTTTTACAGTCGAAGCCGCTTGCTCATCCATTTCTTCCCCTTCATGGTCTAGTGGCTGATCGGCCCTTCAATACGCTCAACCGCCTCGCTCGCCAGTTCACCCACGGTTTTGTATATGATGGACTGCCCATCAAAGAATCTGAGTTCCTCGGTATCGTCTATCATTCCCTGTATGGCCTTCAGCGCCTCCTTGGCTTTCACGCAACCAAATGCCCACACTGCAAGGCCCCGTATCTTCGGCTCGGGATTCTTCAGCAGGGCAAATAAGACAAAAAATTCGCTGGACCTTACCACCCGCGGATGTAATGCACCAATACGGCCAATTGCCCAAAGTACAGCCGGACGAGAAGGCGGATCATTTATGAATCCAAGTATGTGCCGTAAGAATGAGCCATATATCTTGGGCTGAGCACGTATTATTTCGCCTATTGTCTCTATGGATCCCCAATTCGTGGCTGCTGAGTCGCCGCTGGCCAGAAGGAGCCTCCTTACCAGGTCACCCACCAGGCTGGGCCTATCTGTGGCCAAAGCCCCTGCAACTGCCCCCAGTGTTGTAATTGCCTTCCACATCAACATCTCATCCGTTGAATACAGAAGGCGTTGAATCTTTCTCAAAACCAAGGGGTCTTCAAGGGCCATTGCCCTGATTTTTTCAACCTCTCCATCCTGTACAAGGGCCATGACCTGTTGTTTAGAGTACCGGCGTGATCTCCTTTCAAAATAGGCCTTATCTTTTTCTTCAGCAGAAATCCGGGGCTCTGAGAATAATTCCATCTTCTCTCTGACACCCTCATGCGTGACCTCACGAACATCTTTTGCCATTCGGATAAAGACAAGTGCGGCCTTCACTACTTTTTCGTCCTTTGTCAGGCCTGTAGGTTGAACAAGGTGGGACTCAATATCATAATTCTCTAAAAAGGCATCCTGATAGTCATCTCCCGGCGTAAGGCTCCAGGCCAAGTCCCAGTCATCATTACAGGCAAAGCCAAGTGCCTCAACCCAGGCTGCACCAAGATTGTGCCCTGTGACATCGTGTACATATACTGCTCCACACTCGCATGCGCCGCAGTCAAAGTCTCCAAATCTTCTTGGCTCCACCTTCTTTGGACGATCAATGGGGCTATAACAGAACGGACAGATAGGCTCATACGCACTCTTTCCCCTTGCCATGGATTGATATCTAGCCTCCCTCTCTCTTTGACTCCGCCTTGGCGGAGACCATCTCCTCAAACTGAGGAGAAACCTCGTATCCTATCTTTCTGGCCTTCTCAAGGTGATCAAGGGACAGGTCATAATCCCCGTGATAGTAGTAGGCAACAGCAAGGTTATTGTGGGCAACCCCAAATTTAGGGGCCAAACTGACGGCTTTTTCCCCGGTCGCAATCGCGCTCTCCAAATCATCGAGTTCCACGTTGACAGTGACGAGATTAGCCAAGGCAGTAATCATTTCCGGTTTGACATCAAGGGCCTTATTGAAATATTCTGCCGCATCCTTCCATCTCTGCATATTGATGTAGGCCGCGCCTATATTGGACATGGCCTCAGTAGACTCGGGACGAATTTTGAGTGCCTCTTTGCTCTCGGTTATGCCGTCCTCAAGTCTACCCATCTGGAAATAGAGTGTACTCATATTGAGTCTTATCTCAAAAGACAATGGATCTAATTTCAGGCCATACTTGAAGGTGAATTCCGCATCCTCCAGTCTCTCTGCATTCTGGTAGACCATGCCAAGCCTGATGGCCGCAATGACGGACTTCGGATTATCCTCCATCTCTTTTTCAAGGTCTTTAATCAATTGGTTCCGCCGGGTGGAACCATCTTTCTCCGGACGGGTCATAAACGCCTCCTTATACTTGAACATACAAATAATTTTTCTGACATAAATTTATAATTATAACATACTTTTGCTATCAAAGCATCCTCGATATTTGAAAGATGAACGTCGAACATCGAACATCCAACATCGAATGTTGAATGGGGGAAACGGCTGAAAAGTAACAGAAATAGCCGTTGAATGTTCGGTAGTTTGGTCTTTGTTTTTTTATTCAACGTTCGATGTTCGATGTTCATTTGTTCATTTAATCGTCTCTTAAATGAAAGTCCTGGATAGCCTCGTATAGCTCTTTCGTGTGACTTCCCAGGTTTGCCTGTATTACGAAAAAGTCCCCTGGATCTTCTTTTGCGTACATGTCCAACAACGGATAAAAAAGCCCGGCAAGCTCTTCCTGGTCAAAGCCTTTAACCAGAGAAAATAAATCCCTGACCTGACCAAGGCCGTATCTGCCATCGGCCTCCATAATCCGCAGGCCCTCGAAGAACCCATGTATTAGAGCCTCCACTGAGAAACCATCGGCCCAGGCCTTGACACCTATACCATCCAATCTATCCAGCCGCATTCTGATTGACAAGTTCAAGAAAAAATATGTCAATGCCACCACTGGATCGATGGTATCCTTTGATGAAAATAGCATGATTGGCTCATATTTCCTGGCTGTCGTGAGCTTTACATCAATGATTCCGCCCTTGCTCCTGACTATGAAATCCCCGGCCGCATGGTGCCAGGGATAGATCTGGTTAAAGTCGCGGGTATCATAATAAAGGGTGAGGATCTTTGAGGCCTGTCTGAAAATTTCAAATCCTTGCTCTTTTGATGCAAACCAGTGCCCGTTTCTCAGGTCCCAGACACGAACCCCTTGTTTTTCGCCTTTTTTATCCATTGAGAGATGCCATTCATGATAGTTTTCAAACCATTCTGTCAAAAACATGGACAGAGATTCGTTGCCTTGATCAGAGTAAACCTTGACATCTCCCTCAAAGTACGGCACTGGCAGATAAGGAAGAGCCAATTTCGAATTCAGGAATTTAAGCAGGTCACATTCATGCTTCAGCCATGCCTTACCATTCGCAGAGACAGCGGTGCTGACACACATCTTCAGTGATTGTGTGCCAGGGATAACCTCTATACTTGTCAAATGGTACAACGCTCCATGCTTTTCAGTGCGAATCAGTATTTCACTGATACTGTCAGGGCCAATATCAACACTAAACTGCTCACAAAGGACTGCGGTCAAAGGCATCCCATGATCCCTTAGAATAAAGTCTTTAATTGCCTCGAAATAGTCACCCAGGGTCAGGAAAGGATGCCTTTCTCCAGCACTCATCAAGAAAGGCCGCTGAAGATCTTCAGCACCAACAGGGATATCCCCTTTTGGAGCAGAGAAAAAATATTTAATGACCATTATTTGTCCACAGCCTCTAATGCCGATGTCGAAACTGGAAATTTGAAATTAGGTAACGCATCTACATCTTTGTGTTTTTCCCAATTTCAAGTTTCAAATTTCACTGCCAATTTCTCACAGGCAAACAAGTTTGTCCATACCACCCGTTCTGTGTTAAGTTGACGCCTATGGTAACAGGGACAAGATGGCTATTATGGGAAAATCTTTTCTTTTGAGAGGACATTATGGAGAAAAGCTGCCTTATAGTTGATACCGGGCTCCGTTGCCTGGTATGTGGCGGTTCGGTCCGCATAGAGGGCAAGTGATACAATGCTCGAGTGGTCTGCAAGGCTTGCGGACAGGAATTCTCAGCCAGGCTTTACAGGGATGAGATTGAAGAGATAAAAGAAAAAATGATCCTTCAGTTATACAAAAAAATCCCCGCCATATTAGAAACCCCTTAACTCCAAAAAAAAGCCCGCCATATCCGGCGGGCTTTTAAATTCTGTCCATGTCTAATAAACTCGGTTTTATGTTGACGCTTGTTCCTCTCTAACCGTAATTGCAACCTTGTGAAGCACAGTAAGTATCAAGGCCCCGATCGCCCAAATAGCCAAGGTAATGGAAATCTCCGGGAAAGTGGCCGAGTACTCTATAACCCTGTGAAAAGGATTAGGGATAAATCCACCAATAACAAGTCCTACACCTTTATCAATCCAGCAGGCAAGAAAAATCGACGCGCAGGCAAACGCCAGAATCCCGTGATGCCTGCGGGCCGCAGGTATGAGCAACAATATCACTCCGACAAAAGCAAATGGAGCCGCTGTCCACATCCAGGCCACAAGCTTGCCGTGGCCATGCAAACCAACAAACAGGTATTGAAGGGGATGCATATGCCCTGGGATATTGCTGTAAAATGCTGTGAATATCTCCATGCCCACCAGGAACAGGTTTATGATCATGGCATAACATATGGTCTTGGCTACTGTCTGCAGGGCATCTCTTCCCGGATCGAACTTACTGACCCTGCTTATTATAAGAAGCACAATTACGAGCAATGCCGGACCGGATGCAAAGGCCGATGCAAGAAATCTGGGAGCCATTACGGCTGTAAGCCACAGATGCCTTCCCGGAAGACCGGCGTACAGAAACGCCGTCACTGTATGGATGCTGACTGCCCACGGTATAGAAAGATAGATAAAGGGCTTTACCCACCCAGGATGCGGCCTATGTGCCGCGTCGGCCAACAGGCAATTATACCCGACTATTACATTTATCACCAAATACCCGCACAACACGATCATGTCGTAGAAAAGTATGGAATTAGGCGTGGGATGGAGCAGCACATTGAGCATCCTCTGTGGCTGTCCTACATCCACCACGATAAAGAGCATACACATGGTTACTGCTGCAATGGCCAGGAATTCACCAAAGACTACCAACTTTCCATATTTCTTATAGTCGTGAAGATACAGCGGTATGACTATCATCACAGCGGATGCAGCAACTCCGACCAGGTATGTGAACTGGGCAATATAGACACCCCAGGAGATATCCCTGCCCATTCCGGTAATTCCCAAACCTTCATGGAGCTGGTAGAACCAGCACCCCATGCCGACACCAATGATGCCAAGCAGAAAAACCAACCACATATAGTATCTAGGTTCACCTTTTAAAGCCTTTTCTATCATGGCATCCTCACACTAAGTAAAAGACTGACGGCTTTGTGCCGAGCTCTAACTTACGTCTCATGGAACTACGCTTGCGCAAAATCCGCCGCACATTGGAATCAGGGTCTGCCAAATCCCCAAAGGCCAAAGCCTCCGGCGCAGCCTCAACGCATGCAGGCAGCTTATCCTGTGCAAGCCTTTCCACGCAAAAATTACATTTTTCTACCACACCCCTCATCCGAGTGGGGAATTCCATATTATATTCCTTCTGATTAAGCGCATTCCTGGGATCAAACCAGTTGAAACTCCGTGACCCATATGGACATGCAGCCATGCAGAAGCGACACCCGATACATCGGTGATAGTCCATGGCCACGACCCCATCAGGTCTCCTGAATGTAGCCTTGGTGGGACACACCCTTACACAGGGCGGCTCATCACAATGGTTGCACAGACACAGGAACGGCAACTCCTTCACACGATCATCCATATACGAATTTTCATTCCCTGCAAAGGTGTGCTCATAGTCGTCCTGCCACAGCCACTTCACCTGGTTCTTTGAATCCCCGAAATCAGGTATGTTATGTGTAGAGTGACAGGCCTTTATACACTTATCGACAACCCCGGGTTCTGAACACTTCTCCACGTCAATGGTCATTCCCCAACGTATAGCCTTCTCTGCGGGCTCTTCAGGGACATGTGCCCCATGGCCGTGCTCCGCAGCATCAAGCACGCCAGGGCGGAGAAGTTCAAAGGCACCCTTGCCAGCCAGGCCGAATAGGGTAGACAGCCCGGTTATCTTTATGAATTCTCTTCTATTCATGCTCATAACTCGTTCCCTTTTGGCTCTTCTTTTGGTTCTTCTGGCGGCACTATGTGACAGT
>QNAY01000016.1 GCA_003645605.1 Thermodesulfobacteriota bacterium | reverse complement strand
TGATATCGAGTCAATTCAGACCATAACAGATCAAATGACGGAATTTTGCCGGACCATTGCTCGCAGAAGGAAAAAGGAGACAATGGGAGTTGCTGTGCCGTTTTCTTTGAACAGCTTGATAGAGGATGAGCTAAGAACTCTGGATATCTATTCCTTTTTCAAAAAAATAAACAAGCACGTATCATTATCTCCCGGTCTTCCGCCACTTCAGGGATATTATTCAGAGTGGGCCAATGCGTTTTTAGGTCTATGTCAAGTATTGATGAGGCAGATGTCAACCCTTGATAATATGGAAATGTCAATTCAGACTTTTCAGGAGAATGGGGACTTGGCTCTTCGCATCGGTCACAACGGTAAGGCCCTGCATTTACCTCTAGATAGAGAGCCTACCCTTAATATCTTGCGGCTTTTGAAAAAGAAATATGGAGTTAATGTATACGTTTCAGGTGATTCGGGTTTTCAGACAGTGACCCTTAAGATGGCAACATCAAAAATGCAATAACCACAAGTAGACTTAATTGCCTGAAGTCATCCACACAATCTTCCTTTTTGCCTCATTTTGTTAAATTTCTGCGAACAGAAGACTTAAGATCATCTAAGTTGAAGGACTTGACTATATAGTCGTCAGAGGCCCACGATGCCAAATCCTGTTTATACTCAGGATAGGCGGAGCTCAAGATAACAGGCACCTGAGGCTTTTTCTGTTTCATCTGCCGCAGCACTTCTATGCCGTCCATACCAGGCATATTGATGTCCAGGATGACAAGGTCCGGTTTCTGAGCGTCAAAGGCCTTAAGGGCATCTTCTCCGCTCATCGCCGAGTGGACTTCATAGCCTTCTTCTTCCAACTCTTCCTTGTAAAGGAGATGAATGCTCTCTTCATCGTCAACTACGAGTATTTTGTATTTATTCATAGATCACCTTCCAGGCCATTATTATTAATATAGGCACAGATTCATGGTTCACCGTTCAGGGTTACCTTTCTGTAAAGGTTCAAAAGTTCAGGGTTCAGAAGTTGGTGGTTGTTTTCTATTCTCACGCCTTCTTCATCCAGAATTCACGAATCAACGGTTCAAATTTTCGGTAAACCCCGAACCTATTAACCTTTGAACCCTTGAACCCGTAAACGGTTATCATATTTAGTGTCTGAACGAAAACTAACCAAAACTGTCATTTCGAGCAAAGCGAGAAATCTTATCATACTGAAAATACAGGCATTAAAGATTTCTCCCTACGGTCGAAATGACAAAAAGAGGGATTTTCGTTCAGGCACTATTTATATACAACAAATATTTTGATCTATATAGTGAAATTTCATTAATCCAAATTAATTTCTCTGAGAAATTGTGCGGATTCTTCAGGCGGGGTAGGATTGATATAAAATCCGGTACCCCATTCAAACCCTGCTACCATGGTCAGTTTTGGCAGTATCTCTATATGCCAGTGATAATGTTCCAGGAAAGGACTACGTGCTGGAGCCGTGTGTAACATATAATTGTAAGGGACTTCAGGAAGGGCTTTGTCGAGACGCCGCATTGTCTCCAGAAAAAGGTCTGTTAATGAATGAAATTGATTGTTGTCCATGGTGATATAAGAAGATTGATGTCTTTTAGGCATCAGCCACATCTCAAAAGGCGAACGGGGCGCAAAGGGGCAGACTGTGATAAAATCATTATTTTCACATACTATTCTTATGCCTTGAGATTTTTCCTGACGAATGATGTCACAAAAGATACAGCGTTCCTTAAATTCATAATAATGCAAAGAGCTTTGGATTTCTTCCTGTATCCGGTGAGGTACGATAGGAAGAGCAATAAGCTGGGAATGTGAATGTTCTAGAGAAGCACCTGCAGCCAGGCCAAAATTCTTAAAAATTATTATGTAGCGAAAGCGGGAATCTTGTGCCAAATCCAGCATCCGGTCCCTGTAGGCCCAAAAGGACTGGATAAGCTGTTCATGAGACATCATGGGGATGGTTTCATCGTGCCTTGGGGTATCTATTATAACCTCGTGGGCACCGATCCCATTCATTTTATCGTAAATACCTTCGCCTCGTTTGTCCAGATCTCCTTCTATAACTAGTGCGGGGAATTTGTTCGGAACTACCCTGAGGGTCCAGTCGGGTCCATTGGGAGAATAGCCCGGCCGTCCATAGGCCAGAACTTCCGGCGGAGTGGTGTGTTCATTTCCAGAACATAAAGGACAGAACCCGCCCTTGGTCTTGTCTTTTTCAATGACAAAGTCGTAGGGGCGCTTTCCTCTTTCCTTGGCAATAATAACCCATCGGCCTATGATTGTATCCCTGCGTAGTTCGGGCATTTGCTAATCCCTCAAACGTAATTATTTACTCCCCGTCCTTTGCAAAGGAGTATGAATAGTGGCCTTCAAACCAGCCAGAGTCTGCGTTCAAAGTCTTTATCAGGTGCGTGGAGCACTATGTAGCCCTCCCGAGGCCATCTATCTCTCACCAATTTATTTTTTATTGTTTCAATATAAAAGGTTACTTCATCTTTGGGGTTGGAGTCCAGAAGTACAAAAGGTATTGCCACCTCTGCCAACTCTTTTACAGCGCACTTTACACCTGTTTCACTGGAAACAAGTGCCTTTCCATTTTTGAAAATCCTGATTTTTTCATTAAGAAGGTCTATGAACCGGTTGGGAACCAGTTCGATAGTTATTATAGCCTTAGATGAGATAGTTATCATGAGGCCGAGATCCGGCTCCCAAGCATCAAAGCTCCCCTCTTTGGGATCTATCCTCAGATAAAGCGACTCAAGATCAAAACCATAGGCAATCTCAGCCAGCGAACTCGCCCCGGAATGCATGGCCCCCCCCTGGCTTCCCAAGGTCAGTGATCCTGCACCTCTCCATTCCCAATAACAGCTCACACGGCCATCAATTTGTGGGTATATAAAACACGTTGGTTCAGTAGTAGGTGTTGCTGGTTTTGGAGCCCTGATCGGACTTAGCAGTTCATCAGGAACTGTCATATTAAGGCTATTATAGACCTTTTTGAGATGAGTCCGGAAGAGGTGGTCAAACCCATAGGCATAATCAGTCTCAAATTGGTCTCCATACCACCAGAACCAGTCACTGCCTTCAGCAGCATAAATAGATTCCATGGCCACATTCACTGCCTCTTCAGTTATGTTTTCCTGTTTTCCGGCATTGTCCACTGCCTTTCTTGCACGACCCAGGATTTCCCATGCCCGGTTTTCGTCCTGCCCACCGATCCAGATGCCGAAATCATGGTTTATCCAAGAACCTGTATATAGCCCCGGCAAGGTGCATGTCGGCGGATGGTCTTTCAGATACTGACCAATGGTCACAAGTTCAAGCATTGGTTCTGTGATAATTGCATCATATAGGCCAGTTAAGAAGGATTCGCCACCGTCCTGGTAATACTCCCATGGATTTTCTCCATCCAGAATTATAGCAACAAAAGGTGAACGGTCCATTCCCTGAAGACCGTTACAGATTTTTTTTAGCCTGGAGACAAAATCAGTGATTGCAGCCTGAGGATGATTTTTCTGATAAACAAAACCTATCAGATCTGAAAGCTTATGGTGCCGAAAGACCATGTCAGTACCACAGCCGTTTATTTCCACTCTATAAGGCTGAAAAAGACTCTGATGTTCGATTTTCTCAAGTGAGTTAAATAGGATGGCCTCGTCTGTTGCGGTCCAGGAAAATCCGGCCTCTTCAATAAGAGGAATAAGCTCAGGGGCCACAGAGCCCTCTGATGGCCAGAGTCCTACAGGGGTTTTTCCTAAAACTTCCTTACAGTAGCGCCTACCTCTTTCCATTTGTGTTTTGGCGTCTTCCGGGCAGGTAAATCGCAAAGGGAGTTTGGCCCCCGGCCTTGGCCTTTTCCCGAAATCCGTATCGATAAGCAGGGGGAGAATAGGATGATAGAATGGGCTGGTACTGATCTCTATCTGTCCCTCGATCCATTTTGAACTATAGTGGGCAATGAGTCCTTTCATGAGTTCAAGATGGAAGTCCAGGAGTTCCATCTTTTCTTCTTCGCTGAATAACTGTCCCTTTTGAAAGAGAGAGCTTATCAATGGATGTTTTTTTGAGGAAAAGCCGATCCATGCGAGATTAAACCAGACCTGAAGGTCTAAATAGTCCTGAGTTGTAAATTTCTTTCTCACTTGGGAGGTATAAGATGGACCAAAGTCCCTTCCTCGCAACTCCAGCAGTTGCAGGTACCTTTTATGGGATTCTACCATAGTGGGCCATTGGCAGCTAAAAAAATGTGTCAGGATGAATTCCTGGTCTGAAGGGGAAAGCTCGATGGCAGGGCGACGGCTCAATTCCAGAAAATCGTCGGTTTTCCCCTGTATATAAGACTGGATCTGGAGAAGAAGGGATGGAACAAGGTTAAAAGTTACCTTTGCATCAGGCCTGGAATCCAGACACGCTATCATGTCAGAGTAAGCCTTGACGGCATGAAGCCTGACCCATGGCATCGCAAAGCGATCCCTTGTCGGGTCAAGGTACAGAGGTTGATGCATATGCCAAAGAAAGGCAATATTTAACTGCAGCATTTATAAGCCTTTGGCCTTTTCCTCCCTCTCCTGTTTGGACTTGCACTCAATGCAACGGGTTGTGACAGGTCTAGCCGTCAGGCGTTTAGCCCCTATTTCTTCACCACAATCTTCACAGATGCCATAAGTCTCTTTTTCGATTCTCTCTAAGGCCTTGTTGATCTTTTTTATGAGCTTTCTCTCTCTATCTCTGATACGCAGCTCAAAGCTACGATCAGATTCTACGGACGCCCGATCTGTTGGGTCAGGAAAGTGGTCGTTCATGTCGGTCATCTCTTCCAGGGTCTTGTCCGCTTCCCCTAAAAGATCATCGAGTTTTTTCTGGAGTAGTTTGCGAAAATATTCCAGTTGGGCCTGTTCCATGCTGCTATTCTCCTAAGAACTTTCTGTAAGGGTTCAGAGGTTCAGGGTTGTTTTTTATTCTCATGCCTTCTCCATTCCCGCCTGCCTCGCAAGCTTGACGAGTGGGCAGGAAGAACTCACGAATCAACGGTTCAAATTTTCGGTAAACCCTGAACCTCTTGGCCCTTGAACCTTTGAACCCTGAACCTTTGAACCCGTGAACGGTTACAACTTTCTTTTCCAGGTTCCGCTTTTTCCACCGGTTTTATAATCCAATTGTACTTTTTCAATAATTATATTTTTTTCTGCTGACTTGCACATATCGTAAATGGTCAGAGCCGCAACCGAGACTGCGGTCAGGGCCTCCATTTCTACGCCGGTTGCTCCTTTTGCCTTTGCTCGTGCCAAAATTTCTATGGCATTTTTCTCAGGATTTGGAATGAAGTCAATCTCTACTTGTTGCAAAGTTAAGGGATGACAAAGTGGAATCAAGGTTTCCACTTTTTTGGCAGCCATGATCCCGGCTATCCTGGCTACAGCCAGAACATCACCTTTTGAGGTTTTGCTGTCAATAAGAAAATTAAAGGCATCAGGTCCTATTATCACCAATCCCGAAGCGACCGCTTCCCTTTGTGTTATAGGTTTTGGGCTTACGTCCACCATGTGGGCCCGCCCCTTTTTGTTCAAATGAGAAAAGGAGTTTTTGCTCAAGACATCCTCTCCTGATCGGAGTGCCCATGCGCTTCGGATCGTCTAAACAGTTTACGAAAGAAGCCACCTTCTTTTTTTTCTTTTTCGATATCAGCGAATTCCTGAAGCAGGGCACTCTGGCGTTCTGTCAACTTGGTAGGTGTTACAACAGCAACTTCAATTATCTGATCCCCGGCTCCAAATCCTCTAATATCAGGAATGCCAAGTCCTTTCAGCCTGAAATGTTCTCCTGTCTGGGTCCCTGCCGGAATTTTTAAGTTGAGGGGTTCATCCAGTGTGGATACTTCAACTTCGTCTCCCATAGCCGCCTGAACAATAGAAATAGGAAGACGAAAATATATGTCATTGCCATGACGTTCGAAAAGGTGGTGGGGTTTTACGTGGATTACTATGTAGAGATCCCCCCTGGGCCCATTCCTGAGACCGGCTTCACCCTCCTTCCTGAGGCGCAATCTTGAGCCTGTATCTACACCTGCGGGAATACGGACCTTTACCTTGTGTCGCTCCCGGATTCTGCCTTTACCTTGGCAGGTTTTACAGGGGTTTGTGATAATCGTTCCGGTTCCGGAACAGTGTGGACAAGTAGATGAGATCCTAAAGAAGCCTTCCGACCTTATTATTTGGCCTTTTCCCTGGCAAGTAGGACAGGTAGCAGGATGGCTCCCGGAGGCCATACCTGTTCCCTTGCAGACGGAACAGGATTCAAGACGAACTATCTCGATTTCAGTCTCAGTACCCCTGGCAGCATCTTCAAAGGCAACCTCAAGGTTGTATCTCAGATCCGCACCTGCCTCCGGCCCCATAGATGCGCCGGGTCTTCGGTGAGTAGCAGAGAAACCAAACAGGTCTTCAAATAGGTCGCCAAAGTTACTAAATATGTCTTGTGGTCCGGAAAAACCTCTGAAGCCTGTTCCGGCTATTCCTTCGTGACCGTAAAGGTCATAGGTCTGCCTTTTCTGCGGATCTCTGAGCACTTCATAGGCTTCTGCCGCCTCTTTGAAGTGTTCCTCTGCGTCTTTATCACCCTGATTTTTATCAGGATGATATTTTAATGCCAGCTTCCGGTAGGCTTTTTTTAGTTCTTCAGATGAGCAGTCTCGGGAGACCTCCAAAATTTCGTAGTAGTCTTTTTTCATTGATAATGCCTAAAAGCGGTCTTTTTTAACCTTCTGCCTGATTGGTATCTATCTGTAATGCCTGGAAAATTCGTTGTTCTTCTGCCTCTCGGGCCAATTCTTCCAGATTTTCAAATTTTACTTTGTCTTGGGCAATTTCTCTTAATGCCTGGACTATTTCCTTGTTTTTGCATTTAACTAAGGGCTGGGCACCCTTGCGTAATTGCTTTACCCTCTCGATCGCAAGATGTACTAATTCAAAACGGTTATGCAAATTTCCCAGGCAGTCTTCTATTGTTATTCTCGCCATTGTATATTCTCCAGTTAAAAAATAGGGCATTCTTTAAAGTGTAAACTACTTTTGACTTGTCGTGAAGTATGCCGAATACTGCATAATTTGTAATCGTTCACGGGATTACAACGCCCGTTTTACCGCAATCCACCGAACTGTAAGCGTTTACAGGGTGCTGCAGATGCGAGGCGTACGGGTACGCAGACGTACTTCCTGTACTTCAAGTGCCCGACAACAAAGCAGATGCGGTGCCCTGTGAACGCTTACCATAATTTATTTTGTGACAGACCATTAGAACAAGATCTAGTATTTTGCAAGTGCCTTTTAGAAATATATTACTATAATAACAGTTTTAGTTGTCGCAATCTTTATTCAACATGGCTATCGTAACAGGACCAATATGAGGAACCTTCTTGTAGGCATTTTTTCATGTCTCATCATTTTAGCACCGACTGCTAATGGGCAGGATTTGGTGAAAATTTCTCAAAGTAACATGCCGCAGGCAAGGATTCAGGTAACTCATGAGGCGGTTTCTCCTTCATGGCAGCTGGTCTGGGATGAAGCCAGGGAAATGGTAAAAAAAAATGAACTGGATGGTGCTGCAGCCCTTTACAGAGAATTGTTAAGAGATCGCCAAGGTCTAGTAGAAGTCAGATGGGAACTGGCTTTAGTTTTAATGCGGTTAGATAAAGAAAGTCAAGCTATACCTGAACTTGAGCATGTTGTGGAGGCCAGACCCCATGATATTCAAGCTTTATTCACTCTTGCAGAACTTCTGAGCTGTTCGGATCAGTGTGATAAAGCTGCGGTCATCTATGATAAGCTGGTGACAGAATTTGGTCTCCAGGGGGGAAATTTTCACGTTGCAGGGAAAGAATTGCTGGATATCTCTGAAGAGTTGACCCTGGTAGGGGTCTTAGAGAGCCTTGCCCGTTGCATGGAATCACAAAAAAGGTTTAATGAGTCTATAACTTATTTTCAAAAAGCTTTAGCCATTGAACCTGACCGAAAAGACCTTGAGTTTAATCTGGCCTGTGGGCTTCTGCGTCTGAAAAGAGCAAAGAATTCATTGTTTCATTTCCATAAATTGCTACCTCAATATGAAGATGATCCGGATTTTTTAGCTAATTATGCAAAGGCCCTTTTAGCTGTGGGAGATCGAGATAAGGCCATTAAGATATTTAAGAGATTTGTGGCGCTTTCCAGCGATAATACAGGGGAAGACCACACAGATAATCTTACATGGGGTGTTAATGAGCTTGTATCCTTATATTTGATGAATGGAGATGTCCAGTCAGCAATCAAAGTGCTTGAGGATTTGAGGCATGATCGTCCGGAAGTGCTTGATAAGCAGCTTTTGGCGACTTCGGGGCGTCTGTATTTTGCTTCACGTAATTATCTCAAGGCCCTTGAGACATTCAGGATTTTTCTGAGAGAAGAACCTCACAATAAAATGGGGCTGCTGTTTATGGCACGCGTGTATGAACGTCTTCAGCTTTTTACACCAGCCATTGCCATTTATGAGGAACTCTTACTTGTTGAGCCCAATCCAGCTATTACTATGCATTTGATCGAGTTGCTTTTAGAGACTGAAAATTATGATCGGGCAGGCCTTTTAGTTACTGAGGATATGCATACTGCGCTGGAAAATGACAACAAGGGAAGAGAGTTTCTGTTAAAGGTCTATCTGGGAAACGAGGACGGAAAAGGTGTTGAAAGACTTTTAGACAGGGAAAACGATTTTTTTAAGGATGATGACATATTGGCCTCATATGTTTCTCTTGCCACATCGACCGGTTATATGAGTGCCCTGATGAGATTTCGTTTATATGACGACGCCTTGTTTGCTTTGGCCGGCCAGATTGAGAAAAGGAGAGATCTCCTACAGGCCGGCGTGAAGTTGCTTTTGGGTCTTGGTCAACATGATGTGGCTGACAGGGTGCTAAGACACTGTTGGTCTGAGGGCCGGTCCCTGTGGTCTATTGATATGTTGATCGATAGTTACCTTGACAAGAATATGTGGGAAGAGGCTGTTGTTTTGCTTGAAGGGGCACTATCTATTTATCCCTCTTCGGCAAGGCTTAAGCTGAAACAGGCCTATCTGCTTCTTGACACGGGCGAGACTGAAGTAGCGGGAAAAGTTCTTTCTTTAATTTGTGCAGGCGATAATTGGAAGTGGGGGGAAGAAAAAAAACTGCTGTGTGAAGGCTATGCCCTTGGCTTGGCAGGAAGATATGAAGAGGCACTCGATCTTTATGGGAAAATAATTCAACAGGCACCAAATCATCTGGAAGCACATAGAGGTAGATGGATCAATTTTTCAGCCTATGGTTTAGGACAGGAGGCTGATGCAGAGGCATTGGGTTTAAAAATAATTACGGGGAAATTCCCCTTTTTATATAGTGGCGAAGAGGAAAATGGAAATAAAGAAAGACCGGTTCCAATGCTCGCAAAAAATGGGAGGCTGGTGCCGGCTCCCGGAGCCTACTTAAGTGGATTGGTGCGAGGTGAGGAATTGTTATCACCTAAAGAGATGCTTGTTTCCCCTTTTTGTAAGACGGAAGGAGAGGCATGCCCTTTACTGCTTGCTTTATCCTACGAATATTTTGAAAATTTTCCAGAAGCGGTTGTGATGTGGCGCTCTTTTTTAAAAAGACATGAGACGTATTGGCCAGGCTATGAACGTCTTGCCCGGATATCCGAGGGCAGAGGTCAAGTAGAGAGTGCAAAAAATCTACGGCACAGGACTTGCGATAAAATAAAAAATCTACGGGTGCTTCTTTTTAGTAGTCAAAATTATGGTGGGTCAAAAACCGCCTTGGAAAAAATTGGGGCTTCGGGCTTGCGTATGTGGCGAAAACTTGATGATATGGCCCTTGAATCCTGGGAAGAAATGTTCTGTTCCGATTAGATATTTTCCCATTATTCCTTGATTTTTTCAAACGTTATAGATAAAAAGGTAAAGCTAATGTAACCGTTCACGCCCATATTGTCATTTCGACCGAAGGGAGAAATCTTAAATGTCCATGACTGTGACATATTATGTGTATCTGCTCACAAATTGGAACAATAAAGTGATGTATCTGGGGGTAACCAATAACCTGGAGCGGCGCTTTTATGAGCACAAGAACAAGCTCGTCAAAGGAT
>QNAY01000015.1 GCA_003645605.1 Thermodesulfobacteriota bacterium | reverse complement strand
TATTCTCCAAAAAATCCCCCGGTCGGTCCCCCCGGTTTCCCCGGGGGATTTTTTTGCTTATACATCCATCATCAGTGGGAGGTGTTATTCCAGGTCTTTTAGCACATTCAGGATACGATCAGCCATTGGTGCTATGGACGAAAGGGCATCAAGTGGACTTTTTACCTTGGGCAGGACACCAAAGACCTCTACCTGTCCCATCTCAGCAATTGTCCTCTGGTTATCTCTCACAATGGAAAAATCTTCGCCTCCCTTGCTGTTTAATAACACGCCAACTATTTGAATATTCCGGTGTCGCAAGGCTTCCAGTGTCAGGAGTGTATGATTTAAGGTGCCAAGGCCGCTGCGCGCCACCACAAGAACCGGCAGTTTCAAGTCTGCCACCAAATCTGCCAGAAACAAATCCCTGCTCAAAGGCACAAGGACCCCGCCGACTCCTTCCACAATAAGGATTTCGCACGATGATTCGAGTCGAAAAAAGGCATCACGGATGACTTTGGTCTTAATGGTCACGCCTGCCTGTTCTGCTGCAAGATGTGGAGACGCAGGAATCGGCAGACAATACGGGGCAGTATCAGAACCAGTCCTGTCTTGTAATCCGTGGAGGGTTTCCACTGACTTGTTTCCAAGCAGTTCATAGATAAAGACACAGTCTTCAGAGAAATTGCTGTTACCGGTGCTGACCCATTTTTGCACCTTGACATCAATTCCCTGGTCGACCAGGGTCTTTGCCAAAAGGGCAGTGATAAAGGTCTTGCCCACGCCTGTATCTGTGCCGGTTACAAAGAGAATCATTGAGGATTGGGTAATTTGGTGATTTGGTGATTTGGTGATTTGGACCCCTCACAGATGAATACCTGATAGGTGGCCTTTATCGAACCAAAATGTTTTTTATAACTGCGTTCTATGTCCAACATGCCGGCGCGGGTACGCACAAAAGGCCCTGTTTCCATCCTGGGCGCCACACCTGTATTTTTCAGACTCCTGAGGAGTGACAACATATCCGGGTAGGTACGGGAGAAACTGAGTTCTTTTACATTCCATTCATTAAATGCCCTTGAAAGGAAACCTTGCAATGTGGTCTCCTTTGGAAAAGAATTAACAGGAAGGCAGACCCTGTTGTCAAAGACTCTGAGCGTCTTGTTTAGCTCAAAGAGTGTGTTTGGACCAAAAAGCGCAAAAAGGACAAAGCCGGAAGGCGAAAGGATGCTGCGGTATTGTTGTATTGTCTTTTCTAAATCCTCAAACCAGTGAAGGGCACCGCTTGCGGTAATAAGATCAAAAGGACCGGAAATAAAAGCAGGGAGGTGCTCACCGTCGGCCTTTTCAAGACGCACTCTGGAATATCGGGCAAGTTTTATTCTTGCCTCGGCAACCATGACCGGCGAGATGTCAACCGCCAGTATATGTGAATTTAGGAATTTCTGTGCCAGCATCAAGGTATAGAACCCTGTACCGCAGCCAATCTCAAGTATCTTCTGATATTCTCTGTCTTTGAGCCGGGCTATAAGACAGGTAGCCGTCTCAGACTGGACATCTGCATAGGTATCATAGGTTGGAGCAGCCCTTGAGAAGGACTGGGTCAACCGCGCCTTAAGGCACACAGAACCTCCTTTCGAATTCAGATGATAAGAAGGGCAAGTGTCCTGTACCTGAAATTACATCGATGGCAACTCCAGGAGGAGGCTCAGGGACTTGATCCAGGGGTGCAATCACATCTTTTTCCCCATGGAAGATACGCAGTTGAGTGCCTGCGCATTTGGAGAAATCCGCTGTTTTCCCTTTTAAATATATCAATCCCTTCCTGAGTCCAGACATATCCCACTGGCTGATGCCGGATTCCTCTAAAGCACTGGAAAACCATTGGTAATCAGCGCTCTGTCCCAAAAAACACCGGCGGTAAAATTGCATCAGGGCCACAACACGGTCCGCTTCCAGGGCCTTAAGTTGTGCTGTAAGTTCCTTGAAATCAAAGGCTTTTCGCAAGGAGATAATATACACGGCCTCGATCATATCCGGATATCCGGCATGGAAATCAAGGGCAACATACGCCCCAAGGGACCAGCCAAAAATACTCACCTTAGCCATATCCTTTTTGAGCAAAAAATCATAGAGATCTATTGATATATCACGATACACAGGCCCCTTGGGCAGGATATAATTATAGGATAGATTGAGCGAAGAAAAAATGTCAGGACAAAAACCCCAGCCTGGTATCAGGACTAAAGATCTTTCATGGCCCCGGTGGATGAGCTCAAAATCCACTGGACAAGGCCTCCAGAAGTTGACGCACATCTTTTAAACTATGATTTGCAGTTACGGATAGACGAAGCCTTGCCGTGCCCTCCGGGACAGTCGGGGGCCGAATCGCTTTTACGAAAAAACCTGCATCCCGCAGGCTTTCCGCCAGACTGAGCGCACCTTGGCTGTCGCCAACCATCATTGGAACGATCTGTGACTCGCTGGGGGTATTAATAAAACCCAAATCTTCCTTTAAAGCCCTTCTAAGCTCTGATGCCAGCTCGCAGACCCGGGTTCTGCGCTCAGGCTCTTCCTCAAGAAGCTTCACAGCCGCAAGGTTTGCACCTATAACCGCTGGCGGAAGAGCAGTAGAAAAAATAAAGGTCTTGGCACGATTTAAAAGAAACTGCTTCATCCGGTTCGAGACAGCTACAAAGGCACCATAACCACCCAGGGCCTTGCCGAATGTGCTCAGGATTACATCTACTGATTCCGCTCCGGCTTGGCTTATTATTCCCTCCCCTTTTGCACCAAACACCCCTGTTGCATGGGCCTCATCTATCATCAGCATGGCCCCATAACGCCCCCTCAGTTCCAAAAGCTCTGATACAGGAGCTTGATCTCCGTCCATGCTGTAAACGCTTTCAACCACAATCAGGGCCTTGCGATATCTCGATTTGTGGCTTTTAAGCAGGTCCTCAAGGTGATTCATGTCATTGTGCCTGAACCTGCAAAATCGTGCTCTGGACAAAAGGACCCCATCCACTATGCTCGCATGGTTCAAGCGATCCGAATAAATCACATCGTTCCTTCCACAAAGGGCCGGAATTATTCCTGTATTTGCCAGATAACCGCTCCCAAAAAGCAGGCCTGCTTCTTTTCCCTTTAGGGCGGCAATCGCGGACTCAAGCCTGTGATGGATTTCCAGGTCCCCGCTCATAAGCCTGGAGGCCCGGGCCCCTGCACCCCATTTCTCCATAGCCTTTTTTGCCCCTTCAATAAGGGCGGGGTGATCAGCCAGGCCCAAATAATCATTGGAGGAGAAATCAACGAGTGGCTTCCCTTCGGTCTCTATCAGCCCTCTTTGTGACCCTTCCAGGGGAAAAAGAGATCTGAGCATCCCGGTTTCATTCTGCAACCGCAATTCAGAGTCAATAAAATCCGTAATATTCTCAAAAGAATCCATATCTGATTACTGCAATCTTGGACTGTGCGGTTAAGAAACTACTCAAAATCAATCACGAAAACACGAAAGCACTAAAACACGAAATAAAAACCTGAAACTCAAGTTGGCGCGTCTATCCAAAGACTTCCCTTTCGTGTTTTTAATCTTTCGTGCTTTCGTGATAATTCTTTTCTTTTTCGTGTATTGCACGATCCGATGTGTAACCGCACAGATCGAAATTTTTCAGTGGCATGAAGACAATCCCGAGTCATTTTTCCCTTGAATTTGATCAATTTCTCCTTGAATTTGATCAATGTCATCCTCAGACCATATTCTTGAAGGATGATCCATATTATTGAGAACAGTTATTACCTCTGCCTTTCTCAGCACTGTGTTCTGTTGCGTATCAATGTACCCGTTCTTCACAACAGAAAGGATCGTCTCATCCCTCAGGCCGGCAGACTCTCCAGTGTCAACGACCTTGCAGTAATCCATTCGTGCCTTATTGTCATGAAATTCGATTTGGACTATGTGGTTGGCCTTAAGCAGCCGGATGAGTTTCTTGTTGATGGATCGGAAATTTTTGCTCAGCATACGGCCAGTTTTGTCAAAACAGTCCTCTTTTGCCTTTATGGTTTCATCAAGATTTTCAAAGGCATCCAAGACATCAAACAGGTTTAGATACCAGTCCTTTTCTCTGGCCTGAAAAATCTGCTCCTGCTCACGGAGGGCATGGCCCAACTCAGCTATCTCCAACTGGAATTTAACAAGTTTTTCTTTCAGTAACTCTTTTTTCCTTTTCATAAATGACACACTTACACATAAATTGAGCGATACTGTAAGCGTTTACAGGGTACTGCGCAGATGCGGTGCCCTGTGAACGCTTACCAAGAGAGATACTCTAAACTCGATACGGTTTGAGCTTCAGGCCGGGTCAGATCCAGCCGATCCCGGAGGGATTTAAGATCAATAAATTGTAAAAATTCCTGAGTTATTCCGGCAATCGGATCTATAAGTTCTTTTTGGGCCGCAGCTATTTCCTTGATGTCATATTTTCTCTCCCTCATGGCAAAGGCGGCAGCCTGAATTATATCCTGTTTTGTTGGGTATTTATTAATACTTAATATCTTGTAAGGATTCATAAACTTACCTTCAGTCAGAATGTTTGGGTCTTATTGTTAATTTTGTCCAGGATGGGATGGGATTCATCCACGTCGGCGCACCATTTGTATAATTCTCTCAGGAAAAAGGCCTTTTCCGGACTGTCCATATCATATCCATCGAATTCCTTCAGACCACGTTCCATAAATTCGAAAAATACGTCCCTTACTTCCTCATTTTCGGACTTTGCGGCTATCCTGCATGCCTTGCCCATCTTGTGTCTGTCCAGCGCATGGTTAAGTTCTTCAATTTCAACGTTTATTTTAACGTGACCCAGCAGACCACGGGCAAATTCGTTTTCAGGATTGAGTTTAAGAGCTTTTCTTATAGTAGTATTCAAAACTTTGGAGTTCATCTGACGCATGTTAAACATCAGTATGGCCCGCCTGCTCATCACCAGTGACAAGGCATCCTTAATCCCCTTTGTTGGTCTCCTTGAGTATAATTCACTCAGGACATCCTCATACAGACGCAATTTATCCGGTTCATGGGAATCAATGGCCTTGTCAATTAATTCTTGTTCATACTTTGACGTCTTGTTGAACAGGTTGACCGTTGTCTCAATATATTGTCCAGGCAAGCCCTCCCCTTCTTCCAGGCAATGCAGGCCGCAGGCAAATTGCACCCTCTCCACACAATAGCCTACGAACTCAGATTCTCCAGTATCATACGATCCGAACACCGGCAAACCGGCAAGGGCCTTGTCGTATTGCCGGTTCTCAAGATAAAACAGGCTCGGCCCTGCAGATGAATAGTAACCACCGGTCAGCAGGTAATGTTCCAAATCAGTAAAAAAACTCCTGTTGTCCCGAATTACTTGAATTATCTGCCTGGATTTCCCGAATCTCACTGCAAACTGTGGAGAGCAAATCAGACCGGAAAGGTCCTCCCTGTCCCCGACAAGGGCTTGGATATCCTCCACCAGCTTTTTCTCCACATTCCAGCAGGCCAAAGCCGCTTTTGAAGACTTGTCTCCAACATCTGCGTACTTTTTTAACAGGTCCTCTGCCTTCCGGATAAGAGCCCGACGTACATTGTCCCTTTCTTCCGGCCTTCCGGAAAACTTCCCTGATATCTCAGGATGGTACATTGTGGTAAGCCAAAACATTATAAAATCAGACAGGTGCTCCCCTGATATCTCGGCAAGCTTGAAGAAAATCTTTGCATACAGAGTCAGTAAATCCGCTTCCATCTCCGGGGGAAAGGGAAGGAGCAGTCCCATGATGGTCTCATACTGTTCTTCCTTCCAGAGTTGATCAATCCACGCATACTTGCAGTATTCCACAAGATCCTCGATGCCTCCATCCCCGGCAAAATCTACAATAGATACTCCTTCTTGGTAGATGTCGGCAAAATCCTCGGAATGCTCAAAACGATCATAGAGGTCTGCTGCCAACAGGGACCGCACGGATGCCCTTTGTTTCAGGAATGCACTGTCATCGGATTCAATGGAACCCCAGATATTCAAACATTGGTGGTACTTGCCCACCTTGGCCAGGGCAAAGCCACAATCATACATGGCTGAGTAGTCTGACAACGTGAGATCTTTAAATGCTGAGACCGCTTCGTTGTATCTTCCGGCCCTGACGAGGCAATGAGCCATTTTGAAGCGGGTGTCTTTCCCTTTCTGTATGCCAGGTACCTGCCCATACAGACCGGCAGCTTTCTCATACTCTCCTGATGCCTCAGCCTGTATTGCGGCCTCAATGGAATCACTGCCAGACAGATCTCCCTTCAACTGGCCTATTCTCTCACGAATCCAGTCCTCTCCGGAAATTCCATATGCCTGCTCAAAGCACCTAAGAGCCTCCTGGAGCTTACTTTTTTTGGCATACTTCCTGGCCTTCTTGACCAGATCCTTTGCCTTGAGTTGCCCTATCTCCCTTACACATATCTTGATCTTCTCTGTGATGTCATCCTGTGCTGCAATCCTGTCGGCCTTCTCAAATTCCCTCTTGGCCAGCGAGTAATTTTCTCTATTGAAGAACTTTTCTGCCTTTGCCAGTATGGAGTCTCTGTTCTGTGGCTTTTTTTTCATAATTATTTAGAAATGTCTTTTTCTACTCCAGCAACATCCAGATCCGCTGCCCCGGCTGCAACCGGACATCAAGTTTGAGATTGGAGATCTGTTTTGCCGTTTTTTCCATCCTGTAAAACTTCCCGGCTACGGACCGGAGAGTGTCACCTTCAGATGCTGCGTAGTTCCAGTAGGTCCTGTCCCCCTCCGTCAGGCTCATCTTGAGGTAGATATCCTTAACCAGCCCGGCATCTTTGAGGATTTTCATCCGGACACCATCTCCAATTTCATAGATCCTGAGATGAGGATTGTGCTCAAACAGGACCGGATAATATTGTCCTGAACCATAATACCTCTCTGAAATATCCCACAAGGTGTCCGTATCTACAGCATCATATACCCAGAAATCCGTTTTCCCCAAAACCACGTGCAAAATTTCTGCATCTTGTCCCATCTCAGAGACTTCCGGGGATATTCCTTCAGTTGCGTTGCATGCGGGCTGGACGCTCAAAGCTGACAGTTGAGCACCGGGTTTATCAGACTTCAGACCCGCAGCTTCCACACTTGCATTTATGCCTGTCACGCAACCCGAAAGGTATTTCTGCTGATCTATCAATAGTGATTCAATCCGTTTGAATTGATAATACTGAAAAACGGTTATGGCGGTTACCAGACAGATAACCATAGCAATGGCATAAAATGCGATGATCCAGGCCCTCGGGCCCTTCACCTCTCTGACCGGCTCGTCAGGAAAGGAATCCAGGATATTGAAACAGGTCAGATCTGCGTCGCATTGGGGGCATTTGGCCTTGTCGGGATGGATATGCTCCAGACCGCATACCGGGCAGGAAGTCTCAGATGTCACTTATCTCTCTTGATATCCTTGTAGATTACGCCGGTTTTGGACTCATATTTATTCACGACATCGTAGACCTCGGGCATTATCTCTTTTATCAGCGAAGCTGCTCTATCGGCTTTACCTTCACGAAATGTATCCAATATATCACTGATATACTGGTAAAATTTGGGCGCCTTAGAGGGATCGGTCTTCACACAAAAATCTCCCGCCTTTTGGATCTCCATAAGTAAACTGACAACCGGTCCGAGCCTGTTATGAAGGACGTCGTGCAGGTCATCAAGCGCTCTGACATTTTCTTCATAGGTTCCATGCTCATCCATCTCCTCCAGCCGCTTCACGCTCTTTCGTATAGCAGCCTGGTCCTCCGGCACGATGGCAAGGCCAAAATCATCAAGTGCTGACTCAGCGTAAAATATAGTGGTCTTACTGGTGTTTTCCTCAGCAGCCATCTTCCGGGCCTTTTCGATTTTGAGAGCTGCCCGCTCGCAGATAGTCTCGTCCACATGGCCTGTATCAGTATCAACCACTCTATTGATGTCCTTTATGGCCGACAGTGAACGGGAAACCATATCAATTATGACATACTCGGTATACTGCTCCTGGTTGGCCTCATTGATAACCTCTTCCAGAGACAGAAATAACTTCTCGTCAGCCTTGCCCCTGGACAGGGTCTTTGACAACTGGACCTCCGGATATTCCTTCAAGACTGCTGTGACCTCGATGATATTATTCTCGTCAATTTCCAGGGTAATTTCTACGTGCAACGGGCCTTTCTTGCCTTCCTCCTCAGAATGGTCATCCATGTCTATACCCAACCACAAGTCCCCGATGGATTCCTCCTGTTCGTTCACCATGTTGTAGAACTTCATGTGGACCAGTTTCTGTTCCGGGTGGACCAGCCTGAAGACCTCTGTCTTTTCACATGGCAAAGGGGTATTCTTCTCCACAAACAGGTGCCCCTCATCGTTTTCCAGGTAGATATAATAGTCATGGGCAGCGGAATGGACAATGTCAAACACCCCATGCTCAATAGTGAACTTCTCAAGATCAAATCCACATTCTTTACAGACAGTATCCGACTGGGAGACAGTGAGGCCGCACTGTGGGCATTCGTATGTATCCGACAGCCGGTGACTCAGAATGGCGGCCCCTTCCGCGATTGCAAGCATGGGCCTGTCGTGGACCAGTATCTTTTCCTCCCCGAACTCCTGTTCCATCGCCTTCACTACCATGGGGATCCGTGAGCTTCCTCCAACCAAGAGACATTTGTCAATCAGGTCCGGAGTAAAATGGATATCCTCAAGCATCCTCCTGGTGAGCTTGATGATGTTCTCGACAGTAGGAGCGATGATTTCATCGAATTGATCCCGTGTCAGCTCTACGTCCACATCAACACTGTCATTGTCACTGTCTTTCAAGACTCCAAGTATCTCGATATAGGTTTCCTCTTCAGCACTTAACCGGATTTTGGCCTGTTCCACCTTTGCTTTCATCTCTCCGATAACGCGGTTCTTCTGTTTATCATCCTGATTTTCTATAAACTCCGCCATATTGTCTATATGATATTCCCCGGCAGTTTCTTTCAGGACATAATCGGCAATGAGACGGTCAATATCATCGCCTCCAAGCCACATGTCCCCCCCCTTGCCATGCTCGATGAACTGCCCACCGCTTATTGTCAATACAGACAGGTCAAAGGTGCCTCCGCCAAAATCAAAGACAAGGACCGTTTTTGCATCGTCGCCCTTGACGGCATCCACTCCAAAGGAGATGGCTGCTGCTGTAGGCTCAGAAAGCAGCCTGCGGACCTTTAAACCTGCCATGGCCGCTGCAGTCCTCGTAGCGTGTTTCTGCTTATCGTTAAAATAGGCCGGCACGGTAATTACCGCATACTCCACATTATCACCCAGGACCTCTTCCGCATCTATACGAATTTTGTCCAGGATCTTGGCGGATATCTCCTCAGGAGTGTACTCTTTTTTGCCCAAAATAATGGCCAGGCTGTTTTCCGACCCCTTGGAATGGCACGCGATCCGATAGCTCAGTCTGCGGTTTTTCAGAAGCTCCTGAATCTCTCTATCCTGATAATTCCTTCCCATCAACCGCTTGACAGCCGTTATTGTGTTTTCCGGATCTTGCTTCATCCACTCCAGGGCATCCTTGCCCACCACGTACTCCAATTTTGAAAAGATCAATCCCTTCTTCTTAAGGGTGACACAGGAAGGTGTGATGAAGTCTCCTGCAGCATTTTTCAAGATCTCCGTATGTACTCCCTTGATCGCGGCAACCGAGTTTGTCGTTCCCAGATCAATCCCTATTGACTTAGACATTGGTAATCTTCCTCTCTTGATTTTTTAGAAATTCAATCTATCAAACTCCAAAATTTGCCCCAAAGCAAGCGAGGGACTCGGAGAGGCATTTGCGCTGTACCGGTTTTGAGAATTGTGTTTCGCGGTACCGTGGATACAATATGTAGTACAGATATTATTTGTCCATACTATATATAGCTAACGATTAGCTCGCAACTTGACAAATTAGCTCTAAAGTGTGGGGTAAAGTGTTTTTTGAACAACTCAAAACATACCATAAACTGATAAGTTAGAGACAGCGCAAATGCCTCTCGGAAAAAAATAATGTCCGAGTCCCTTATGAGAATTAAAAAAGAGAGCCAAAAAGAGACATTTGCGCTGTTTCTAACCATTGAATTTAACGATAGTTTTTGAAGTGTCCAAAAATACTTTACCCCAACAAAACTACCAAAACAGAGCGCTTGAGACGACCCCAAGAATCGCAAGAG
>QNAY01000014.1 GCA_003645605.1 Thermodesulfobacteriota bacterium | reverse complement strand
TTCACTTCGGTCACTTTTGGTAAGTTGGGTTTCGCGAAGCAAAACCCAACGATATTAAGCTATTGTTGGATTTCGGGGCTCTGTCTCTCAACCCAATCTACGTGATTAAGCAAATCAAGGCTCTATTTATAACCTATTGAAAATAAAGCATATTTCTAAATCAAAGTAATAGCGGAAGAGCATCCAATTTTGGTAATATCGACAATCTCCCATTCCATGGCCGCAGCATGGAATAGACAGGCATTATAACATGGACCTTCCGCTTGTTTGGGCTCTACGGCTGGAAGGAAAGACAGATCAGGAAAAATTCAAAGAGCTTGGCTGGGGTCTGCGCACATAGGATCAATGGAATTTTAATGAATTTGTTGGGTTCTACAACATACCCAAGGACAATGAAGTGGTTACCCCTATTGTCGAATTTGGCCGGAAATTAAACCCCTCCAGGGAATCAAATACTTGATAAAGCCAAAAGTTGTTGATACCATTCATTAACAATAACAAAGCATTGGCGCAACCCAACGGTCATTTGCTTTTATAGGTTCAAAATATAATAAATTGATAAGCTATTAACCTGATAGGCTAATTCGTGGAGGACTTCTAATAATGAAAAACAATCTGGCCTTTGTCTTTCCAGGACAGGGTTCTCAATATGTTGGAATGGGCAAGGCCTTATTGGAAACAGTTTCTGATGCGGCCCATGTTTTTTCTGTGGCGGAAGAGTTAACAGGGCTTCCCCTGAAAAAGCTCTGCATTGAAGGACCGATGGAAAAACTCACCCAGGTTGAAAATCTCCAGCCTTGTCTGACCGCTGTAGAGATCATTTGCTGCATGGCCGCCAGGAATATGGGATTAAAGTCGGCGGCAACAGCAGGACACAGTCTGGGAGAATATCCGGCGCTGTGGGCCGCCGGGGTCATTAGCCTTGAAGACACATTCAAGTTAGTCCAGGCTAGAGGCAGACTTATGAAGGAAATAGGGGATAAAAACCCCGGGGCCATGGCCGCCGTGATCGGCCTCACCAGGAAAGAGCTGGAGGAATTAATTGCGCCCTTGGCAAAAAAAGGCATCCTGGTCCTGGCTAATCACAATTCGCCGGAGCAGATCGTAGTCACCGGAGAAACGGATCTGGTAGGCGATTTGTGCAAGGAAGCTAAGGCAAAAAGGGCAAGGGCGATTCCCCTGAAGGTCTCCGGCGCCTATCACAGCCCCCTTATGGAGGAGGCATCAAGGCGCTTTTCTGAAATTTTGGGTAAAGTCTCTTTTTGTGAGCCTGAAATCCCGATTTACAGTAATGTCACGGCAAAGCCGGAATCAGACCCGGAGGAAATTAAGGACCTCCTGAAAAAACAGATATGCTCGCCTGTCAGGTGGTATGAAATCGTAATCAACATGGACAGGGACGGAATATCAAACTTTATTGAACTTGGCCCAAAAAAGGTGCTCGGCAACCTGATAAGGAAGTGTCTTCCTGAAGAATCTGCTTCTGTATTTCAAGGGGAGAATCCTGAAAATCTTAAAGCATGCCTCAGGGAAATCACCTGATTGTGCGCAGAAATTACTCGTAACCGTTCACGGGATTACAACGTCCGTTTTACCGCAAACCACCGAGCTGTAAGAGTTTACTCTTCTTTTGCCTTTTTTATAAGCTCTAGGAAAGAATGGTCCGAAGGTGCGGGTGGGATAACAACCTCAAGGTGTTTACCACTCCCTGTCTTCCCGATTATTTCTTGAGATTCCTTGGTGGTAGGCTTTTTTGAATTCCTTGGGATCCTTTTGCCAGGCTTTTTTTGAGAAGAAGAACCCGGCTTGCCGGAGGAAGGCCTTTTTGCTGGTATTGATTGAGGAACCCGCCTTACCTCTGGCTTTGGACGGGGAGTCTGCAAGGCAACTGGAGCTGTGGCCTTTCTCTCTTTCTTGGCTTCATCAAATATACCAACTTCAACATATTCCCCATCCGATTCAAACTTAACACTTTGAGCTGTTATATCCGCTACACGCCAGCCATCAACAACGTCCCCAACAGTTACAATACGCAAGTTTTTTTGAGATCCCCTAGCCACCTTTTTACGCAGACCGGGAGCAGGCTTGGAAGCTTCAACCATAAGAAAAGCCTGACGCATTTCTCCAGCAATAATAGTACCATAGACTTGGTACCGACCTTTCAAATCTTTCTCTACTACTGAGATTACGGCTTGATTTTTGCCTCGCTCAGGATCAAATGGATCCATGCTGATAATGATTTCATAGGGACCAGACTCAACCTGAGATTCTTTGGCATGAACAGCCCCTGGTTCAAGGCATTGCGATATTACTGAAATAGAAAGCCAAATAGCAATTACTAATAAAACGGCCCAAAGCCTTTTAAAATCACCGGGCCTGAATACTGGAGCATTTAGGGCGGGAAAGGACCATTTCCCATAAGAAGCTCTATTATGTGTGTAGTCTGTTGGCATCAATCTTCCGTCTTCACTCTATCCTATTCCTGAATCATGCCTTCCTGTCTTAATATATCCTATTCCTGAAGCACGCCTTTTTGCTTTAATACTTTCCTCAGGGATTCCACCTTTTTGGCAAACTCCACAGTCAAGGCGTCTGCCTCTTCCTGGGTCTGGATCACATGAGGTGTGATAACAAACAAAAGTTCTGTCTTCATGGTTGTGTAGCCTTTGCTTCCAAACAGATACCCCAGGATCGGAATGTCCTTGAGGAGGGGAATCCCATGGTGGCTTTTCTCTTGATGTGTCTGCATTAAGCCGCCTATCACAATAGTATGCCTGTTCTCTACCACCAGGTTGGTCGTTGCCTTCCGGCTCTGGAAGGAAGGCGTTTTGATACCCCCCACCTCTTTTTCTTTGAGGAGAGAGCTGACCTCCTGGGCTATCTCCATCCGAACGAGCCCGCCCTCGTTAATACATGGCGTTACATGGAGTTTTATGCCAACCTCCCTGTACTGAATGGTCGTGGTATTACGTGTCCCCTCAGTACTCGAACTCGTACTGGTCACGGTAGGTTCATCGTGCACTACTTCGATACTGGATTCCTTGTTGTCCACAGCAAGGATGTTAGGAGCAGACAGTATGTTCAGATCAGTTTCCGTAGCTAACAAGTTAATTAAGGATCGAAGATCACCGCCTGCGCCATACAGGCTATAGGCAAATCCTCCGATGCCCGTACCAAGCGCTGTATCTTTAGCCAAGCTCCCGAGATCTTGATCCGTAAATGCAACATTTCCAGGGTACCGCCCTATGTTGCTCTTAAAGAACCACTCCACACCATACTGGATTGTATCATCCAGCGAGACCTCTATAACCATAACATCTATGAGCACCTGCCTTGGCACAACATCGATTTTCTTTAATACGTCCGCCATAATGGCATAGTCTCTTGGCCTGGCCTTTATAAGAATTGCGTTGTTGACCTCGTCCTCTATAATCTCCACCTCGCCTGAGAGTTCACCGCTGACAGATGTTTCTGCTTTTTTGATTTTTTTCTCGCGTTCTACCAAAACAGTTTTTTTAGTGGAAGAAGATTTAGTGGATTTCTTTCCACCGTAAAGCTGCTTGAGTATATCCGCTATATCCTTCGCTAACCCATTCTTTACAAAATAGACATATACATGAGCGCCTTTTTCCGATTGCCCCTTATCCAGCGCAGCAACCCAGTTGCCTACCACATCCAGGACTTCCTCCCACTTAGTCACCACAAGTATTGCGTTGATGGTCTTTAAAGGCATGATCTGGAAACCGCCGGGATCAATACCCTGCCTTATGTAAAGCCCCTTTGTTTTGAATATCTTATTCAGGTCTTTTGACAGATCATCCACATCGGTGTGCTCCAAAGTATAGAAGCGCCAATGTATATCCTTAAAAAGATCCGTGTCCATTAAAGCCAATATTTTGGACAACTTGGCCACATTTTCTGCAGTATCTACCAGGAGAACGGCATTGGAACTTGGCTCGGCCACAATGACCGCCCCTGGAGAAATAAAATTTCTGAGATTTGCGATTACATGGGCTGCCGAGAGGTAATGAAGTTGAAAAACACTGATTACATCTCCTGGATAGGGAACCCGTTCTCCGATATTTACCACTTCTGATCCGGCTTTGGCACTGCTGGTCTTCCGTACTACCTTATAAAGACCTTGGGCGCCGCGGGTTATAGCCAAGTTGTGTATCTGTAGTATGGAATTGAAAAGATCAAGGAATTCACTCTTGGTATAATCGCCCTTGATATTAAGTGAAATTGTCCCCTTAATGGCTGGATCCACAACATAGTTAAGCTCCAAAATACGCCCCAGGACCTGATCCAGGACAGGATATATATCCATATTATCCAGAGTAATGTCTATTTGACGATGTTCACCAGCTTTGGCTCCTGAAAAGGGAGACTTTACTACAATTGCATTTGAATCAGGCAAGATATTTTCACCTTCGTCTGGCTGGATCTCCTGCGTAATGGGATCCTGGGCAAACGCCAGGCTTTGAATGGATCCTAAAAAACATATGACAACCAAGCTCCAGACCATCCATCTCCAATCTTGTATTCTCATCTTGACCTTACCCCTTAGACCCGGCTTTCATAAAGAGAGCTTCCACTTCGAGATTGACCCTAAGATGTGGATTTCGCCCCTTTACTTTAACCACGCTCATACTCTGTATTCGGAATACCCTGCGATCATCGTCTAATATTTTCAGAAATTTGACCAGCTTCTTAATATCTGTCTTGGCACTGAAAGTAGCTACGGCTAGTTGATAACCTCTCCATTTGCGGACCCGGCCTGTTTTATAAGTAATTACCTGGAGATCGGATTCAGAGGCCATCTTGAGTAAAATATCCTGTAAATTGGATGCTACAAGTTGGGGAGTATCACCGGGCATGAGCCCCTTTTTATCAGTCGCGAGTCGCTGCTCCGACTGGATAACGCGCTTATCTATACCACGATGACGTTTGATGTCCCGCTCCAAACGCCCGATTTTTGCCTCCTGGGCCTCAAGCCTGCTACCCGATTCCTCAATTTTGCCGGATAATGGATTCCATATCAGGCTGTACCAGAGTATAAGTCCTATTACCAATAAACCATAACGTAATAAGGGGCTTCTTTTACCTGAGAGCTGACGACTAATTGCCACTACTCGCCCTTCCTTTTCCGCCAGCCAGCTTCATCTGCACTGTAAAACGTTCCCTTTGCTGCCGGTCCTTTGTGACAGGAGATATAAGTTTGACTTCTAAAAAAAGAGGACTCTGACGCCACTTTCCCATGGTCTTTACTGCAGAACCACCCTCGGCGGTGACCTTTAGCCTGTCCTTTTTAAGATTGAAATTTTTTATCCAGGTCTGTGGAGGCGTAAGTTCAGCTACGGCCTTTAAGACCTTTAGCTCAGGAGGCCTCTCAACCCTGAATTCTCCCAGGTCCTTGAGCTGATTTTCAATCTGTTCCAACTGCTTCTGGGTATTCAACATGGGTGACAGATGTTCTTGTAGTTTCTTAACCTCCTGTTCCATCTTATGAACAGATTGGACACGGTGCTGTAACTGTAAGCCCTGAAAACCTGTGACCAATATCATTGCCGCAGCTGCTGCCCCAACCACAAATTGATACGGTTTTATACGCAAACGGAAAGGTTTACGACGAGCACCTTCCTGGAAAGAAATTGCAGGATAAGAAGTTAGTCCCAGTGAAGCAGCACATAACCCCCAGGTGACTTTGCCCTCCTGTCCACAGATATTCAAAAGGTCCTTTATGGCATTACATGGATCTCTGGGGGGAGGATCCGGAATTGCCGTACCCAAATCCCCCACCGCATAGACAGGGGCTATTGCAAGATTGAAGAAGGGAGAAGGGAGATGTTGAGCAAGCTTTTGCAGGTCCATCGAGACATCTTCTTCATCTGAAACTGATACGGAATGTGAACCTTCCCACCCGTAAACACCATGGAGGGAAACACACAAGCCGTCTCCCTGGCGACCGAGGCTGACGCAGGGAAGAGATGCTTCTGTACTGCTGCGCAGCAGGATATCCAGCCCCAAAGTCGCAGGTGATATAGGACCAAGCGATTTGCCATGGCCTGTCTCACGAACCGCCCGGAGTATTGGATCCAAAAAACTTCTGGGGATATAGGCCAGAAGCACCACGGTCTCATCTCCACGTTTGAATGCCCATTGATCATGGTATATCTCATCCGGTTTCAGGTGTATATGAAGCCCTATTCCCATACGGACTGCATTTGCCGCCTCGTCCGGTTCCAACTGTGGAAAGCTTAACTCCCTTAAAAACAGATTTTTGCGAGAAAGGGCCAGACATATTTTGCGCTTTCGCGAGGGACGAATAGCCTGAAGTACGCCTTTTACCTGTTCTGCCAGGGAACGCCCGGTATCATCAAACTTATGGGGCGGTTGAACAGAAGACCATTTTCCAAGCCGCCCCTTAAGACAAAAGACATCGAGCTTGGACTCGTCCAGATAAATACCTGTTATTTCTCGTTCTCTGACCACGTTGAGCCTTTGTTTCCCAAAGTAATTGCCTCAGTCCAATGCTTGACCTTGGACTCCTTTGTCCCAGATTGAGAATTCCAGTAAACCTGGTATATACGACTGCCGAACCAAACCCTGAGACACACTACTTCACGGGTTGATGTACTATTACCACCAAATTCGGCACCAAGAATTTCCTCAAGAGGTAAAGGCGCACAGTCCCTGTTTACATCGCCGTTTTTGTTGTAAACAGTGAATAAATCACAGAGGCCACCCTGCCATACCACCTCGCTGTCTTCGTCTTCCTCCTGGGATGACCAGTTTATAGGCCCGTAAAACGCCTCCTGACCAACACCATTTACCAAAAGCAGTTCATCCAATAAATGAAATGGACCATTAGCAGGGTAGTATGGCGGAGACCTGTCTTGGTAGACATCATCCTCTGCCCCGTGCAGCCTCGTCTGCTTATCGGAATCTTTCCAGTCCAAAATACCATCCACTATAGTATCCGCAGCTTCAAGCTCCTCATCCCCCAAAATTGCTCTCACCACCTCCCTGACCTGATCCTCTGAACTGTTATTAAGATCGAGCTTTCCATTCTCATCTTGCAGGGTAAAACAGGCATCTCTGCCTCCAAATCTCACTTTATACATACTCCCGTCAGCAAAAAGACCGTCCTCTGCTTTTTCCTTGTCGGTTCCGGGAGGAGACAATTTGCTCGTTGCAAGAAGCAGTAAAGACCTCGCAGCCTCCCGGCCCTGCAAGGCATCCCAGGCATATTGTCCCAAATTCCTGCGAATTTTGGCCTCAACCGCATACAAACCACCGACCAGTGTAAGCAGGGTCAACACCCACAGAACCAATACAAGAACCGTACCTTTCTGTTCATTCACTTGAAACCCGTCACTTGATAATAATTCATAAATTGAGAAATTGAATGTGCTTTTTTTGATTATAATTCCTCAATTCCTCAATCCTTCAATTCCTCAATTATCACTTTCCTCATTCCATCAATCAAAAATCAAAAATCCATCAATCAACAATCAAAAAGGGATTTGTATAAAAAATCCGCCAGATGGTTGCTGGCTCCTCAGCATCATCGGAAAAAGCCAAGCCCATGGCCACTGCCTCGGGCACCTTGCCCTTTTTATTCCAGCCATCCGGCCAATCCTCAGGGGTAGATTCATCCTGCAATGTACCCTGATATGTAAAGGCCAGAAAATCTATCCCATCTACAATCGAAAGACCCCAGCCCTGTTCCATCAGGTCCTCCTTATCTTCCGGGTCTATTCTGTCAGGAAGAACCTCTTTCAGATCTTCAGGTCTGGTGATGACCTTCTGAGCATAGATAAGTTTTTTCCCTCTCTCATCAAAACGATAAACCGCCTTGAAAAGACCACCTGCCTGAGAGCCTAGCGGCACATGGGTAGTCACAAATGAGACCTCGTTCTCCTCACCGTTAAACTCAGAAAAATTCTTTAGATCAGATTCATCCTCTCTCACCACGGCCCTGAGCTGTCTGCCCAAAAGTCCTTCAATAGCGGATACAACCATTAAACCTTCGTTAACCTCTTTCCCCCTGCTGTAAGCTCTCAGTCCAGTACGAACAGACATGGAAAGAATAAGAACCAAAACAGCAATAAGAGAGACAGAAATCAAGAGTTCAAGAAGCGTGAAGCCTGATGAGGATCTGGTGATTTGGTGATTTGGTGATTTGGTGATTGTTTTTTCCCTCATATCTGTTCTGCCGGTATCCAACTGGTCAATACAAAAGGATGGGCATCATACGGAGGTTGTACGGTAAGAACAAGCTCCTTCAACTCAGGGATTTCCATCTCTTCCAAATCCTGATCCTGAGCTGTTATCTTCAAAACCAGGTCCCGAATCTCCACCTTATAGCTCCACCCGAGATGATCTTCTACGTCCTCCTTACTTGACGACAGGGATTCAAGCTCATTGGTGGCCAATCCATAAAGCACAGATTCTGCTATATACGCTGCCTCTCTGGCCATATCGCCCCTAAAGGCCTGCCTGTGGCCCTGCGCAAAGCCCGAAAGCAACACCCCAAGCGAAATACCCATTATTGCCGTAGCAACCAAGACCTCTATGAGGGTAAAACCTGAGGAGAATTTGGTGATTTGGTGATTTGGTGGTTTGGTGATTGTCACGATAAAATGCGCTCCATGCGTATCAGCCCCAGGAACCTGTCTATCACTATCCGGTCCAGACGACCTCCTTCCCATTTGAGATCAATTTCCCCACCGCTTGAACTTCCATCAGGATAAAAAGTCACTGCATGAACACCTGGTTCCACTTCCCCCACTCCCTCGCCTTCCACCTTTATTGACTCTGGGATATTCTGCCATTTGCGGCCTTCAACACAAAAAGTCCTGCTCTCTCCATCAATAAAAAACCTGACTGCTTCGCCTCTACCCAGGCTTGCGGACTTGGCCCGGACCAAGGTCTGTGTAAAGGACTGAACAAAACGCCTCTCTTCAGACCGAAGTATCCCTCCGGCAACAGACACAAAAACCAGAGAACTAAAGATGCCTATCAGTACCAGCACTACAAGGAGTTCAATTAGCGTAAAACCCCTTGAGCTTCCACCTTTCATAAAGCCACATCGTTAATACTAAATATAGCAAGGAGCATAGACAGGATAATCCCGCCGATTATAATTCCCATGAGGACTATGGTTATCGGTTCCACCAGGGATAAATAGACCTTGGTATCGTGCTGGACCCTTTCTTCAAGATCATCTGCAATCTTTAAAAGCATAGACCCCATAGCCCCAGTTTCCTCTCCGACAGCCACCAGGTGAACCATAAGCGAGGGAAAAACCTTCGCCTGTTTCATAAGTTGGCTGAGACTCTTTCCCTGCCGGACCCCCTTGTACAGATCATCCACAGCACTCTGTATAACGCTGTTTGACACTACTTCTCCCGAAAGGGAAATACCCTTGAGTATGGGAACGCCGCTCTCAAGCAAGGTACCCAGAGTACGGGCCAAACGACCGAGTTCTATCTTCAGCAACATTGGGCCGGCCAAGGGCAGACGAAGCACCACTCTGTCCCACCAGGCCATCCCTTCAGGCGACTTGATATAGGAGTAAAAACCAGTGCTAAGCACAAGAATAACCAGGCCTAACAGCCACCACCATGACTGCAGAAACATGCTGGCCCCAACAATGAACTTGGTAGCCAGAGGCATGGGCTGATTAAGATCCTCAAATATCTGACCAAACTTCGGCACAACAAATGTTACCAGGATAAAAACGGACAAGACGCCCACCAGGGCCAGGATGCTTGGATAGATTGATGAAGTAATAATAAATTTTCGAATATCTCTTGAACGCTCGATGAAACCACCCAGCTTCTTGAGAACCACAGGGAGGACACCCCCTAACTCGCCTACCCGCACCATATTAATGTAGAGGCGGTTAAATATGTCGGGATAGGAGGATAATGCCTCTGACAGCTTTTTACCCCCGTGGATTTCCTGTCTTATGGTATTAATCAGCACACGTATTGTCTCCTGCTCAGCAGCATCTTCCACGATGACCAGGGCCCGTTCCAAATGGACACCGGCCTCCAGAAGATCAGCCAATTCCCTGGTGAAGTAAAGGAGATCATCATGGCTGAATCTGACCCCTTTCCTGCCCCATAAAGCATAGAACTGCTTTAACCTCTTAACCTTAACAGGTTGAAGGCCTTGGGAAATTAACATGGAAATCAAGAGATCCTGGCTTGCAGCCTCGTCGGTCCCTTCAATCTTTTGCCCTTTAACATCCAGGGCCTCATAAGCAAAAGTAGGCATACCCAACAATCACCAAATTTCTTCAATCACTAAATCATTAATTTTCTTCAATCACCAAATCACTAAATCACCAAATCAATTCGTGACTCTCATAACTTCTTCAAAGGTTGTTTCACCTGCAAGGACTTTTTGCAGGCCGTCCTGACGAAGCGTCCTCATACCCAGGGATCGGGCCTTGGAAAGGA
>QNAY01000013.1 GCA_003645605.1 Thermodesulfobacteriota bacterium | reverse complement strand
GGATGAACCCAAACTGGAAAGATCTGAGTTCTGGATGGTAAAGATTTCTCCCTTTGGTCGAAATGACATGGCAGCGCGAATCATGACACATTAGCGTGAACGGTTACCAATTTGATAATACACACTTTTTCGAAAAAAGTGTAAACTGGTGAATGAAGGATGCCGTTTTTCAATATAGCCATCCAGAATAGTATAAGGATGCGTTAATCATGGACATTATATCCCTCGTGAAAAGCCGACTTGGCGATACCTACGATTTGCACCGTCGCTATATTAATCCCCAGTTTGTGCGTGTGTTACAGGTTATCGGATTTGACCGAAATTATACTACAGCCAAAGGGGCATGGATTAAAGACGAAAAGGGCGCGGAAGTGCTTGATTTTTTGGCTGGTTTCGGTGTGTTTAATATCGGCCGCAACCATCCTTTGGTGGCCCGGGTCCTCCATGATATGTTAGACAGCGATCCGGCCGGCATGGTCCAGATGGATGTGGGAACCATTTCCGGCCTCCTGGCCGAAGCGTTAGCTTCCCTGGCGCCAGGTGATCTGGAAGCGGTTTTTTTTACCAATTCAGGAGCTGAAGGAGTGGAGGCCGCCCTGAAATTCGCCAGGCAAGCCACGGGAAGGAGCAAGTTGGTTTATTGCAACCACGCCTTCCACGGTCTGACCTTGGGGGCACTGTCTGTGAACGGCAACGAGGAGTTTCGCGGCCGCAACGAACCGTTACTGCCTGACTGTATTCCTGTTCCATTTAATGATCCGGAGGCACTTGAAGCCGCCCTTTCCGGGGGGGATGTGGCCGCATTCATTGTGGAACCGATCCAGGGAAAGGGTGTATTCATTCCTGATGACGACTATCTACCAAGGGCCCGCCGCCTGTGTGACGAATATGGTACGATTCTCATTGCGGACGAAGTCCAGACCGGATTTGGTCGCACAGGCAGGATGTTTGCGGTGAATCACTGGGACGTTGTCCCGGATATCCTTGTCCTGTCCAAGGCACTTTCCGGAGGGTATATCCCGGTAGGCGCAATTATCAGCAAACGGGGAATTCATTCCAAAGTGTTCGACAGCATGGATCGATGTTTTGCTCATTCCAACACTTTTGGCCAGAATGACTTTGCTATGGCCGCAGGTCTTGCCACTCTTCACGTGCTTGAACAGGAGAATTTGGCCGAGCGATCGGCCAGGATGGGTGACTACATTAAGACAGGCCTTGAAGAGTTGGCGGGCGGCTATGAGCTGATTCGCGATGTCCGGGGGAAAGGCCTTATGATCGGAATACAGTTCGGCGAACCCAGGTCATATACGCTGAAAGCCGGTTGGAAGCTCTTGCACAAAATGAACGAGGACCTCTTTTGTCAAATAATCACCATGCCTCTCCTGGCCAAACATCATGTCCTGACCCAGGTGGCGGGACACGGATTAGATACTGTTAAGATTCTGCCTCCCCTCATTATCGATGAGAGCGATGCAGACTATTTTCTTGAAGCAATGGACCAGGTCCTGAAGGAAGCGCACACTTTTCCCGGTTCCGCCTGGACAACGGTCACGAAACTTGGCGTTCGTACTGCCAAATCCGCATGATTTCGCAGAAAGAACTTCTGGATGGCATGTTAAGCGCGCTTTGGCGGCAGATAGCCCTGCATCCGGGCACTATTATTGCGTTTGGCCTGACATTGGCCTTAATCTCGGTCCTGTCCGCGGTTTTTTTTCTGCGTCTTAATAGCAACCAGGACCAGTTGGTCTCCCCTGAAGTGCCTTTCCACAAAAGATACTTGGAGAATCTAAAAAACTTCGGCGATCAAGAACACATCTATGTTGTTATCAAGACCGGTGGTACTGAAGAAGGAAAGAAAAAGGCCGAGCAATTCGCTGAAAGCCTGAACCAGCGATTGCTCCAGCATCCGGACCTTATTCAGGCCATCTACTACCGCATTTTGCCTCGTGATTTGGGGAATGGGGCACTCCTTTTCGCTTCTCCGGAGGAGGCCAAAACCCTTGCCGAAACAGTGGTTTTCCTGGCCCCTGCCTTAAATAATTGGATCAAGAATCCCAGCCTGGCAGGCTTCCTGGTTCAGATAAGTGTATTACTCGGTTCGGATCAAAGGGCTATACCCACATTCGATGCTTCCCTTTTGCACCAAGCTTTTGAAGCATTGGAGCGGTTGCTTGCAAACATAAACAATGACTTGGTGGGCAAACCTTCAGAATCTTCTCTATTCAATCTCGCTGAAATCGGGGGGGAGTATTTTTTCACTAAGGACGGCAGGATCCTGGTCATGCGGGTTTTGCCCAAGAAAGATTACGGGACTATGGACGTTATCGGCAAACCCATAGAGGTAGTCCGCCAGGCGTTAAAGACCACGGGTGCCGACTTTCCCGGCCTTGAAGCCGGTCTCACGGGACGGCCTGTACTCCAGGCCGACGAGATGCGGACTACTGAGAAGGACATGACCAGGGCGTCTATTATCGCCGTGATTCTTGTAGGGCTTTTGTTCACGGTTATCCTCCACGGGTGGCTCAGGCCCATCTTGCTTTTGATCTGCCTTGGTATGGCCATGGCCTGGACCTTCGGATTCGCTACGGTAACCGTAGGCGAGTTGAACCTCTTGTCCATTGTTTTTGTTTTGGTATTGGTGGGCATAGGCGTGGATTTCGGGGTACATATGGTCATGAGGTACATAGAGGCTAAAAGGGGCCAAGTCGGCGTGGAAGAGGCGGTCCTCACCTCTATGTTCAAAACTGGTCCCTGTGTCATCTTGGGCGCAATCACCTCGGTCTGTGCCTTTTATTCTGTGCTCGGGTCCAATTTTACAGGTCTTGCACAGTTGGGGCTTATCGGGGGTACCGGTGTTCTTCTGTGCCTGTTGGCCACATTGACCGTGCTTCCGGCTATGTTGCTGATAGCTGGAAGGAAAAACCTTTTTCCCTCATCTGCGCCCAGGGTGTCCGCCATGCCATTTCTTGAACGTCTCTCTGCGCGACCGGGGTGGGTGCTATTGATTATTGTAGCCCTGAGCCTTGCCGGGCTCCCTGGCCTTTTCAAGGCGCGCTTCAATTACAATCTATTGGAGCTTCAGGCCAAGGGTCTGGAATCGGTGGAATATGAAGAGCAATTGATCCGCTCATCAGACGAATCTACCTGGTATGCTATTCTTACGGCGGACAACCTGGATGATGTAAAGCGGTTGACCAAAAGCCTTGAGGCCATGCCCAGTGTGAGCAAAGTCGATAGTATCCTGGATTTCATTCCGCAAGAACAGGCGCAGAGGTCGGCCCTGTATGCCAGGTCCGCTATAGCCTTAGACGACATACCAGTATCTGACTCCGTAACCACAGGTCCTGATCCGGATTCGTTGATCAATGCCTTAGCTCATCTTGGCTCAGTCCTGGAAAGTTTAGAGGAAAAATTGTTCGCTGCCGGCGCCGGCGCCGAATTGATCCGCATTGACCAGTGTATTACCCAAATACAGTCCTCCCTTGATATCCTTCAACATGACCCGGCAAAGGTCTCGCGCCTGACAGGGCTCCAGGCCCAATTGTACGGCAATATAGTGAACACACTTCAGCAATTGAAACGCCGGCTTAATACAAAATCGGTGACACCAAAGGATCTTCCGGCCTCCATTCGAGACATATACGTGGGCAAGGACGGCAGCTATCAGATTAAAGTCAGCCCCAGCGAAGATGTCTGGGATTTTGAGAAGCTGGAGCATTTCGTGTCTGACTTGCGGCGGGTGGACCCCAAAGTGAGCGGCGTTCCGGTAGGGGTGCTTGAGTCGGCCAGATTGATGCACAGGACCTTCCTTTTCGCGGCCGCGCTGACTGTGTGTCTGGTGAGCCTTATCTTGTGGTTCCATTCATACTCTCTTCGCTATGTACTTCTCACACTTTTGCCTTTAGGGGTGAGTATGCTATGGCTTTTGGAATTAATGGGCATGATTGGCCTGGACTTTAATTTAGCCAATTTTTTTGCTATTCCCATTCTTATTGCTATCGGTGTGGACGGGGGTGTGCATCTCCTGGCACGCTGGAAAGAGCTTCAAGGCAGCAGCGGGTTGTTTTTCACAAGCACGCCTACAGCCGTAACCTTGAGCTTTGCCACCACTATGATAGGGTTTGGGGGCCTGCTTTTCGCGCACCACCGCGGTCTGGCAAGCTTAGGAGCGGTCATGGTGCTCGGGTCCTTAATGGGGATGGTTGCCTCTCTTTTAGTGCTTCCACCAGCGCTCAAGCTTTTTGGCAACTTCATCTCAAAGACAAAGGATGAAGGCTAGGATGAAGCGTATCTCAGTAGCATTGCTGTTTGCAATCAGTTTGTTTGCCTGGGGCAGTCCGGCCCTCACCGGCGAAGCCCTTGATTTCGCTGTCATTCAACCAGGTCAGCCGGGCACTTCCCAGGAGGCCCAGCCGGTTATGGACTCCTTAGCCTGCTATGTGGAAGAGAAAATGGGTGGAGGAATCACAGTCAAGGGACGCTATTTCAACGACCTTGACCAGGCCCTGGATTTTATGCGCAATACCCCGCCCAAGTGGGGCATTGCGCGTCTTGGCTTTTACGCCCAATTCTTCCGGAGTTTTCCCATGACGGCCTTAGCTTCAAGCCGTCCCGGAGGATCGGGTAAAGACGTGTGGCGGCTGGCTGTAAACCATGAAGCCCCGGGAGAGTGGCATGCCTTGCGCGGAAACGTACTGGGAAACATGCTTTTTGAGACAGATGCCGCAGCCTGCATCCTGTTCGGGTGCCGAGCCGCACAATTGCCATTTAAGTTGAAGGGCACATCCAGTCCACTCCGTTCCTTACGAATGATGATCAGGGGAAAGGCCGCCGGTGTTGTGTTGGATCGAATGCAATATAAGGCACTGAAAGCCCTGCCTCTGGCCAAGAAGATTAAGATCATCTTGACCTCCGGGGAACTCCCCACAAGCCCGATGGTCTGTTTTGGGCATCCTGATGAACGGATGGAGCGATTGGCCGCAATACTCAAAGGGATGCGCCGTGATCCGGACGCGGATACACTGCTGGGCCTCCTTCAAACCGACGGCTTTGGCCCGTCGGACAGTGATTTGCCCGGATTCAGGTTGGGTGTAAAATGACGATTGTCCGTAGCCTGTTGGTGGTTCTTTTTCTTGTTGGAGCATGCGCTAAGGTCTCTGATCTGCCACGGCAGAGCGCCAAAGAGACAGTAGATAAGGACCCTGCCGCGGCAGATTCAAGTTTTGTCCTCTGGACACCTTGTACCCGCAAACAGGCAATACAGTGGACTGCAACTGCCGGAAAAGATGCCGGGACTGCCATAAAGGCCGCGAGTTGCTATGTAGTTCTGATAAAACAGGAAGGGGATAAAGTGTTGATGCTTGCCGATGCCAGGCAGGGTCGGAACCTGGCCGAAGCAGCAGTAAACATGCTTCCAAACTCCGGATTGGCCCACTATTTGGCCGCATACCTGACCGGCCTGGAAGCTGAGAATGATCCCGTGCGGGGCCTCAACCTTGTACCAACTATCGAGCGTGAGGCATTGTTGGCCGCCAAATTGAGTCCAAAGATCGATCATGGCGGACCTGACAGGATGTTAGGCGAATTGTATTTGCGTGCACCCGGCTTTCCCGTGAGCTTCGGGGATTCAAGCAAATCCGTCGTCCATTACCGCCGAGCTCTTGACCACGGCCTTGGGTTTAAAGAAAACCGGCTCGGATTAATAGAGGCGCTTTTGGCTGAGGAAGAGCCTGGTCAGGCCTGTCTTGAGTTGCACAGACTCCTGGATGACATGCCACCTGCTCATGGTATTACGCCACAATGGAGGGAGGCCATGGCACTCCTGAAGCGTATGTGCTCTATGCAGGAACCCGAAGATATCTATTGAAGGGGCCGGCGGCTTCTTTACTCATTTACGTTTTAGCAGGTGATGTCGTGCTCTGCCCATGGCCATGAGCGGGAAATAATGGCGGTACATGTTGTAGTTCAGCATAAATCCCCTGGCAAGCTCGCTGCCCTGATCCAGTTTATCCACCGCCTTGGCAATGTCGGTGCGTTCGCCGATTCCATAGCCAGGAAAGCCGGTGCCGGTATATTGCGGCTCATCCCAAGTGCCGTCAGCGCGTTGCGTTGCCAGCAGCCATGCCAGCCCCTTTTCAATCACCGGGTCATAGGCATGGGATCCCGTGGCCACAAGGGCCATGAGGGCCCAGCCGGTCTGTGACGCAGTACTGGGACCACATCCTCTGAGTGTGATATCCATATAAGAGCCGCAGCTTTCGCCCCAGCCACCGTCCGGGTTCTGGTGGTCCACGATCCATTGGGCCGCTTTCTGCACATAGGGCGCATTCATGTCCTCGCCAATGGCCTCCAAGGCCGGTAGGACTGCGGATGTTCCATAGATATGATTGACCCCCCAGCGGCCAAACCAGCTACCGTCCTCTTCCTGTTCTGACCGGACATATCTGTAGGCCCGGGCAACAACGGGATCATCCGTCCCCCGTCCCAGGAGCCCGAGGGCCTCCAGTACGTGGGCTGTTACATCAACACTTGGTGGATCCAGCGTCTCGCCGAAATCACAGAAAGGAATAAGGGTAATAAAACGGCTGTTGTTGTCCTTGTCAAAGGCCCCCCAGCCACCGTTTGAGCTCTGCATGGCATTCATCCAGGCAACCGCCTTGCGTACAGCCGTATCAATCCGGCTTCGCAGGCCGGAGCCATGTAAGGCAGGCAGCAACCTGAGCAGGACAATTATGGCCACTGCCGTATCATCCACATCGGGATAAAAATCGTTTTGCCGCTCAAAGGCCCATCCGCCAGATTCCACGTCTTTGACATAGACCTGCCAGTCCCCTCCTGCCATAACCTGCTCGTTCAGGATCCATTCCAGAGCGGCTTGCATCTGCGGTATTGCATTGAAATCCTGTCGGCAGTCCAAAAGGGCAAGAAGTGAAAGAAGTGTGTCCCACACAGGCGTATCACTGGCCTGGAGATAGGTGGCCCCGTTTTTCTCGAATTTCCAGTGTTGATTCCAGGCATCAAGTCCGGCTGCCAGCACTGGATGATCAATGGCGTATCCCTCCACATGCAAAGCCATCAGTGAGTAGATCCATGGCGGCTGAATGCCGCTCCATGCTCCATCCGCCTCCTGATGACGAATGATCCATTCCAGACATTGGCGGATGGCCGATTCCCTGCCTGGATGAAACGGAAACCCGGTATACCGGCTCAACAACCGGTCAGACCAATAGAAGGGGCGCTGCCGGAAAGAGGTATGGCCTTTACCGGCAGATCGGTAATCAAAACGATTCCGTGTCTTGGGAAAAAGCTCATCAATCCGGTGCTCCGGCGGAAATTTTCTGACCGGCCGTCTGGCACTCAGCACTGTCAGCGGAATAATGGTGCCACGGGCCCACGATGCGAACTGATAGAAATTAAAGGGGGCCCAGGATGGCAGAAATATGATTTCCGGAGGCAGCGCCGGGATAGCATCCCAGGGCCATTCACCAAACAGGGCAAGCCAATATCTTGTAAAGACCCGGAGGTCCCCCAGCCCGCCATGCTCAAAGATCCATTTTCTCGCCTTGTGGAGAGGCATGGCGTCAACCGGCATGCCGGAAGCTCTCAGTGCTGTATAGCACTCGACCGTGGTGTTGATATCGCCAATGGGCGCCTGATAGTAAACCTCCCATGAACCGTCGGGGCGCTGCTCGTTCAAAATTGCCCGGATTACCGATTCATACTTCGGATCATTCTCAATACCGAGGAAATGCATGGCCAGGACCCACTCTGCTTCCATGCAGGAGTTGGTTTCCAGGTTTCCTACCCAAAATCCTTCCGGCCGGTGGTTATCCAGCAACCAGGATACACCGTTTTTGATCCCCTGTTGCAGGCTGTCCGTGATCATGCTATGAGGGGTCGAACCCATGAGCCCATGTGCTTTTCAATCTTATTATGCTGGCAAATACAATGCATACTGACTCGCTTCCCACTATCGGCGTAGTTGCTGCTCTCCCGGCTGAAGCCAGAGTGCTGACCCGGGTGGCAAATAAGATGATACAAGGGTTGCCGGCAAAAGGGAAAATAGTTGTCCATCAGTCGGGAATCGGTCTGCAAGCGGCTCGCAGGCAGGCAGAATATCTGGCCGACATAAGTGAATTGCTTGTTTCATTCGGTGTATCCGGCGGTTTACACCCCGCCCTAAAGACTGGAGACCTTGTACTGGCTGACAGGGTACTGACCTGGGATCTCGATCTGCATGCACTGCCTCCGACACAGGCTCTACCTCCCAGCTTTAGAGCCGATGCCTGGCTCATCGATTACATTGCAGAAAAATTTCAAGAGAACGCTATCCACTTTTATCAAGGCCCCATACTCTGTTCACCCAAACCGATTCCAACCGCAGCCTCAAAGCTGAGCGCTCATCGACTGACCGGCGCATTGGCAGTGGACATGGAGAGCAGAGCGGTTTGCGAAGTTGCCGCAGAGGCAGGACTCCCTTTTTTCTGTTTGCGGGCCATATGCGATACGGCCGATCAGACTGTGGCTGACACCTTACTTGCAATGGTGGATGAGCAGGGCAATCCCAGGATCGGCTATCTCCTGGCTCATCTTGTGCGACGTCCCTGGCTCCTGCGGGATATGATACGAATGGCCTGCCGGTTCCGTCAGGCCCTGATCGCCCTGGAAAGGGCATGGCTCTTAGTCGATGAACCGTTTCTGTCCGCTGCCCAGGCACGGTAATCATTCACTTCCCCCCCTGACAGCCAACAGCCTTTTTCGGGTTTCAAAGCACAATCCGTTGAGAACACGCCTTTTGGTGCAACCTTGTCCGCAGTTGAAACCCTGCAAAAGCCTGTCGGCTGCCAGGGAGTGTGAACGGTTACCAGGCACGATATGCTATCCCCCCGGTCCGCGCAGGCTAACAGTGAGCGCCCGCCAAGGATGTTTAACCGTATCCAGGACAGCGCTCGGCTCAAAGCCGCAGTGGAGCATGCAGTCGGCACAGCGGGGATCACGTCCTACCCCGTACCGGTCCCAATCGGTGTCCTCTATCAACTCACGATAGGTGGCCACGTAGCCATCATTGAGCAGGTAACACGGCTTTTGCCAGCCGAACTGGTTCCTGGTCGGATTTCCCCATGGTGTGCATGCATAATCACGGTTTCCTGCCAGAAAATCGAGATACAGGCTTGAGTGGTTAAAAGTCCAGGACGAATTGGCCTGACGAAAAATGTTTCTGAACAGCTCTTTTGTACCTTCCCTGCCCAGAAAGCAGTCCTGATCATCGGCTGAATCGTAATTAAAACCAGCGGCCACGGTCATGGCCTCAACTCCCAGGGAAGTGAGATGATCAAACAGCCTGGCTGCGTCTTCCACAGTCTGTCCTTTGAAAAAGGTGGTGTTGGTGGTTACCCTGAAACCGGCTGCTACCAGCTTGCGGATGGCTTCAGTAGCCTTTATAAAGGCTCCCTTGTGGCGGACCGCAAGATCGTGGTGCTCATTCATACCATCCAGATGGACATTAAATGTGAGATAGGGGGTGGGAGAAAAATCATGGAATCGCTTTTCCACCAGTAGGCCATTGGTACAAAGATAGATAAACCGTTTGCGGCTGATGAGTTCATCCACAATAGTGGTGATCTCCGGGTGGAGCAATGGCTCGCCTCCGGCTATGCTTACCACAGGCGCGCCGCATTCTTCAGCCGCTCCCACACATTCTTCAACATTGAGATGATTACGCAGTATCTCAGGAGGGTGATTCACCTTGCCGCAACCCTTACAGCGCAGGTTGCAGCGAAAGAGAGGCTCAAGCATCAGCACCAGCGGAAAGCGATTCCGGTTCATCAGCATCTGACTGATGATATACTTCCCGATACGGGCTTTTTGAGTAATTGGTATTCCCATTAGGTTACCTGGAGAAGATCATGGATACGGGAGCGCGGTTCATCACTCAGGCAGCTTCGGCTACAGCCTGTCCGGTCTCAACAAGATTTTCTCTGACATCGGCTGTTTCTTTGTCGCCGGCATCCTGATCTTGATGCAGATTTTCCGGATAGTATCGGGGTTGCATGAATCTGCGGAGGGCCTGTTCTACACTTTCTATAGCGACTTGGGTGTCGAGACAGGGCCCATGGGGTCTGGTATTCAATACCCCATAGACCGGCAGGGGATAGGTGTCCTGGATACCGCTGGCCATATCTCGCTCGCAGGCTACGGCCACAATCATCTTCGGCATACGCTGGATCACGATTCTGCGGGCAATGGTGCCGCCGGTGGCAATGGCCAGAAAGACAGAGTACCGTTCGCTCAGGGCAATCAAGTCGCTAATGGGACATTTGCCGCAACGCTTGCAGTTATGGATAGAATAGGTCAGACGTAACTTGCACTTGGATCTCTGCAGACAATGAGGCATAAGCAGCAGCATCTCTTCCGGCTTGTAGCGTCCTGCCGTCTTAAGGACGAGCTCGTTATTTACCTCCACGAATGATGAGCGGACTTTGT
>QNAY01000012.1 GCA_003645605.1 Thermodesulfobacteriota bacterium | reverse complement strand
TTACCCCCAGATACATCACTTTATTGTTCCGATTTGTGAGCAGATACACATAATATGTCACAGTCATGGGCATTTAAGATTTCTCCCTTCGGTCGAAATGACAATATGGGCGTGAACGGTTACGATTTATGATTGTTGATTTATGATTGTTGATTGCTCTTGCGAGCCTTCCCCTTGCCCCTTGCCCCTTCACTTCACTTCATTTCCTATTCAACTGTCTCAAACATTCCTGTAAAACTTCCTCAACTTCAATCCCGAGCAGACATTTAAAATCCGTGGGGCAACTGCGTTTAAGGCACGGGCTGCATGGAAGTTCGTGGCGAATTATAACACTATCAGCTGACCATGGACCTGTTGTAACCGGATTTGTAGAGCCAAAAATCGCAACCAAAGAAACTCCTAATGCTGCGCCGATATGCATAAGACCGGAATCATTTGTCACAAGCAAATCGAGGTTTGATATAAGCCCCATGGCCTCAGCAAGGCTTGTCTTTCCTGCCAGATTGCGGCCCCTTTCACCAATAGGACCGCAAATATCCTCTGCCACAGACTCTTCCTTGTTGGTCCCAAAGACCAATATATGACAATCTTTGAAATGCTCGACCAGGGCCTTTCCTAAAGATACGAATCTCTCTACCGGCCAGCATTTTGCCGGCCCATATGCGGCGCCCGGATTAAACCCCACGAGTAACGATCCTTGATCCAACCCCATTTGAGCAAGTATCTGCCTGGCCCCTGACTCCCCTTGGGCCGGGACCTTAAGGAATAGCCCGGTTTGTTCCTTACGGCCTGCTTCATTTGTTGAATGGGTATTAGAATGCAAGCGGCCCATATGATCAACAAGGTTTAGATAGTAGAATATTTCGTGTTTACTCCTGCGGTCCTCAGGTACTGATACCGGCAATGTAAGAATCAGGCGTCTTGCGTCGGTGGCATAACCCACGCGCCTGGGTATGCGGGCAAGCCACGTAATCAGGGCTGACTCAAAGGAGTTTGGGAACAGGAGAGCAAGATCAAATTTTTTGTTCCTAAGAGATTTGGCGAGGATTAATTTTTCCAAGATCGTGCTGTTACGGCCCGTACTGCCGCAAGATATAACTTCATCTACAGCGGGATTCCCGGAGAAGACAGGTTCTACCCAAGGTCTTGCCAGAATAGAAATATGGGCTTTTGGATAATTTTTTCTAAGTGCCATCACTGCCGGTGTAGTCATGACGGCATCTCCGATCCAATTGGTGGATCTAATCAATATCCGGGGATTTGACCCTAATTTATTTTCAATGCTCAAGGATGTACCTGTGTTCTGTTCTTTGATCTGTTTAAATGCCAACGTCTATAGTATAGAAATAAAAAAGACAGCATCCTTCATTCACCAGTTTACACTTTTTTTCGAAAAAGCATGTATTATCAAATTGAATGCCGATGTCGAAACTGGAAATTCGAAAATGGAAATGTAATTTCTCAATAAATTGGGGGCTGTCATTGCGAGCGAAGCGAAGCAATCTCTTCCATAGCAAGGAGATTGCTTCGTCGCCAAGGCTCCTCGCAATGACAGGAGGCGCCGGTGACAGTGTATTGCCCGGACTTATTGAGAAGTTACTTCGAAATTAGGTAACGCATCTACATCTTTGTGTTTTTTCCAATTTCCAATTTCACTGCAAAGACCATAAGAACATAATACACTGGACACAAAATTCTAGAAAAAATGTTGCCCCAAACACGACTACCTGAAGAACTCCTGTTAAAGGCTGATAACTATTGGAAAAATTTTGCGGAGGCTGCGTTGTCATCCGGACTTCCGTTTCCTGATGATCCTCATATAATAAATACGGCGAAACAGGTGTGGGCCTTTAGTGAATTTGTCGCAAAAAGCTGCATCAAGGAACCAGGGCTGCTATTGGATCTTTTAGGAAGTGGTGATCTTATAAATTCCTATACGAACGGTAACTATGACCGAATAGTCAATAATTCAGTTAAAGAAGCCCAAGACCATAAACAGCTCGGAATAATTCTGCGCCGGCTGAGAAAGCGAGAGATGGTCAGGATAGCATGGAGAGACCTTGCCCAACGGGCAGATCTCAAAGAGACCATGGAGGACCTCTCATCCCTGGCAGAGGCATGTCTAAAGGGTGCCCTCAGCCTCCTCCATCCCTGGCAATGTCAGGAACTTGGCTGTCCTGCCGACAAGGAAGGCAAGCCCCAATCCCTGGTTATCCTCGGGATGGGCAAACTCGGGGCCGGAGAGCTCAACTTCTCCTCGGATATTGACCTGATATTTGCGTACCCTGAATCCGGACATACTAAAGACGGCCCAAAATCCGTCACTAACGAAGAATTTTTTGCCCGGCTTTGCCGCAGATTGATAAGTGTTATAGGCACGATTACCGCCGGAGGTATTGTGTTTCGTGTGGACATAAGACTTAGGCCATATGGGGAAAATGGACCCCTGGTCCTGAGCTTTGATGCCATGGAAGAATATTATCAAAGCCAAGGGAGGGAGTGGGAACGATACGCAATGATTAAAGCCCGCCCGGTTGCCGGTGGCACTGATGGAGACACGCTGCTTGAAACATTAAGGCCCTTTGTGTATCGCCGTTACCTGGACTACGGGGCTTTTGACTCCTTAAGGGAAATGAAGCAACTGATAGAACAGGAAGCGCAAAAGAAAAACATTAAAAACGACATCAAGCTGGGCGCAGGAGGGATACGCGAGATTGAGTTTATAGGCCAGATCTTTCAACTCATTAGGGGCGGCAAGATGCCGGAACTTCGGGAAAGGAGCATTCTTCGAGTCCTGGAATTCCTGGCTGTCCATAACTTCCTGCCCCAAGACGAATGTCGGAAATTAAGGGATGCATATATATTCTTGCGCAACACTGAACACCGCCTGCAGGAATACGCTGACCAACAGACACACAAGCTGCCCTTTGAGCCCATTTCTCAAACCCGCCTCGCACTTTCTATGGGTTTTCAGACCTGGAAAAAATATATAGATACGCTCCGCAGGCACATGAACACAGTCCACTATCACTTTAAGGAACTTTTCTCCAGAGAAGATGCCCAAAATAAAGACTCAGCGAAACAGCTCCTGTCCGGCATTTGGTTTGGAACAGTCGACAAAGACCGGGCTGTACAAGCCCTTCAGTCAATGGGTTTTCATAAAACCAATGAGATTTTGAACTTTCTCCAGGGCCTTAAGGACTCCAGGACGAGCCTGAGCCTCAGTTCATCAGGACGAGACCGGCTGGACCGCCTGATCCCTCTTGTGCTTAAGGAAGCCGCGGGGGCGAACCAGCCGGATCTTGCTCTCAAAAGGACACTTGACCTGATAGAATCAATTGAGAGACGGACCTGCTATCTATCTCTTCTCCTGGAAAATCCTGATGCCCTGTCACACCTGATAAGGCTCTGTTCAAGAGGGGCATGGATAGCGACGCTTCTATCAAGACAGCCTGTCCTGCTGGATGAACTCCTTGCCCCACTGACTCTTTACTCACCCCCTGACAGGCCAAGTCTGGAAAAAGACATAAAAAAAATGCTCTCCGGAGTATCGCCGGGCGACTTGGAACAGCAGATGGATGAACTCAGGCGATTTAGACAGGCAAATATGCTGAGAGTAGCTGCGGCTGACATCTCAGGGGCCCTGTCGGTCCAGGATGTGAGTCACCACCTTACGGACACTGCCGAGGTAGTAGTAGATAGGGTCTTTGCCATTGCCCGGGACCACCTGATAGATCGACACGGCATGCCCCCATGCGTATCCGGCCAAGATGAAAAAGAAAACTGTGGCTTTGCGGTTGTTGCCTATGGCAAACTTGGAGGAACGGAGATGGGCTATAGCTCGGACCTGGATCTGGTTTTTCTCCATACCGGTAAAATGGGCCGGATGACCTCCGGGCCCAAGCCTCTGGATAGTACTATGTTTTATACCCGTCTGGGACAACGAATGATTCATATTTTGACAGTCCATACCCAGGCAGGAATCCTGTATGAAGTAGATATGCGCCTTCGTCCCAGCGGGGCGTCAGGAGTCCTGGTCAGCAGCATGGAGGCCTTTTTCCAGTATCAAATGGGCCAGGCCTGGACATGGGAACACCAGGCCCTTGTGAGGGCAAGGACGATCGTGGGTGACATCAGGGTCTGTAAGGAGTTTGATGAACTGAGAAAAAAAGTAATTGCCAAGTCCCGTGACACTGATATTTTAAAGAATTCTGTTATCTCCATGCGAGAAAGATTGATAAGCCAATATGGGAACAAGCATCCCGGCAAATTTGACCTTAAACATGATCCCGGCGGCCTGACTGATATAGAATTCCTGATCCATTATATGGTATTGGCAAATGCCTTCCGGCATCCGGACCTCACTGAATGGAGTAATAGTATCAGACTGCTTGAGGCCTTTGAACAGAAAGACCTGATACGAAAAAAATATACTGACATACTTTTGGAAGCATATGTGAGCTACAGAAAAACAATAAACAAACTCAGCCTGCAAGAAAGACCGACTTATGTGGAGGTCGGCGATCTCACGGACCTGAGGTCCGGAGTCAGGAAAATCTGGGATGAGGTAATGGGATGAGGTGGAGATATAGTGAGCCGTAAAAGAAAAAATCCTTTAGCCAAAACCAAAAAGAAACCAGCTCCCAGCACTCCCGTCCCGAGCACAAGCTCTCAAGGTATGGGATTGCGAATTCGTGAGTGGGGGGATTCCGTAAAGGATAAGGCCAAACGCCTTACCCCATACCACCGATGGATAGAGGCCCTGGCACTTTTACTCATCCTGGGGGTAGGGTTGCTTGTGCGCATTGAAGATATTCGGGACTGGAATGCCCATCCTCAGATGGCCCTTTACAAGGGAGAACCCCTGCTTACCACCTTTGATGGTTATTTCTATCTGACCCTAGCAAAGGATATTGCTGAAGGCACCTATACACCTATAGACAACAATCGTGATGTGCCCAAAGGTATGTCCAGGAGATTTCCACCACCGCTCATTTCCGTAATAGCTGCGGGCCTGGCCAAGATAACGCCCTTTTCCCTGAACTGGATTGGAGCGGTCCTCCCAGCATTACTTGGTCTTTTGCTGGCCCTGCCTCTATATGCACTAGGACGTTTCTACGGAGGTCCGGCCATGGGCCTCACTGCGGCATTAATGGGGCTGCTTTCACACTACTATGTCTATAGAAGCAGTTTAGGGTGGTTCGACACAGACTGTATGAATGTCACTTGGGCTACAGGGGCTGCCTATTGCTTTCTGCGGTTTGGCATTGAGGCCGGTCAGAAGCGGTATCTATATTTTACCAGCGGTATGGCTATTTTTTTGCTCTTCCTGTGGTGGTGGGATTCAACGCCTCAGGTAGTGACGGTTGTCTCGATGTTACCGTTGGCTGTGGCACTGGTGTTTTTTTATCGTCCTGAACGAAGAGAGGCATGTATTTTTTTCGGAACAGTAGGGCTGGGAATCGGAGTAATACTCTTGTGGATGGGACTGGATCTTCCGCTCAAGGTTTTCAGACATGTTGCCGGTACCTTTCACTACATATCTACAAAGGAAGTAATCGGTATATGGCCTCCCATAGGGGCCACAATTTCAGAACAGGCTATACCATCACTCAACGAGATTGTCGCCAAAACAACTGACAGCCTGCCTGCCTTCATTCTGGCCGGCGCAGGTCTTGCTTGGCTGTTCTATCGCCGTCCCAAGGAGAGCCTGTTTATATCAGTTCCATTGATCCTGGCTGCATTATCATTTCTTTTTGCAAAACGTTTTATGATCTTTTTGGCCCCTGTCACAGCCCTTGGGATAGGATACATAATATCCGAGATCTGGCACTGGCGTCGAAGATTTGCCGTGCTTTCCCTGTTAGCACCGGTTTTAGTTATTTTAATTGTCTGGCCGGCCCTAAGCAAGGACATGGCCAAGACATTCTGGCCCAAGGAGCCTCCGCACCTTATCGCAGGGATGGATCTGGCATCAAAAGAAACGCCCAAAGATGCTGTGATCTGGGCGTGGTGGGACCATGGATATCCCCTGAATTACTGGGCCGGAAGGGGGACCGTGGGTGATGGTACGCTTCATGGCGGTCACAGGTCATTTTACAATGGCCTCCCCCTTGCCACGCACGACGAACGCCTGGCAGCCAACTTCATGCGCTTTTATGTCAGTTCCGGAATGGATGGTATTGCAAATGTTTACCAGGCTGTGGGCAATGACCCTGCCCGAGGTGTAAATCTTATTAAAGAAGTCCTTTCTGTTGGTCCTAAAAAGGCGATAGAATTGCTGGCTTCAGCCGAACTCGCGTCTGTGGAAAATTTGCAGAATGTGGATCAGTGGCTTTGCTTCTTCTATCCTGAAAAGACGCGTCCTGTCTACCTCTTTCTTGACTGGCGGCTCACAATCACTAACTACTGGTGGTATTGGCTTGGTACGTGGGACTTGGAAAAGAGAGAGGGAATACACCCAATGTACAAGGCCTTTTATGATGTGTATGAGGAAAACGGGCATATTAAAGGAAGCGAAGGGCTGGATATAGACATAGAAAAGGGAGAGTTGCGCACAGGTAAACGCATAATAGGCCTCACACAACTGGTTGAACGTACGGGAAAAGGGCTGCAAACCAGACATTATAAACGGGATCGCGGATCACAGTTTGAAATGCTGGTCCCTGGCAAATTTGGGGCTATAATGGATTCGCAGATTTCCGAGTCGGTTTTTAATAAATTGTTCTTAAGGCACACTTTTAATCCAAAGTACTTCAGACCTGTAGCCACGAATTCCCCATCATATCAATTATGGGAGGTGCTGGGTGACAGGCTCTGAACCTTTGAACGTCTATCTGTTTTGTGACTACAATAGGACGCTTCAGGTCCAGCAGGATTTAATATATGTTTGAGGAAAAATCAGTAGCTGTAGTTGTCCCGGCTTACAACGAAGAGCATTTGCTCAGTCAGGTCATTGAAACCATGCCCGACCTTGTGGATCATATTGTAGTTGTGGACGACTGCAGTCAGGATCGAACAGTTGATGTAGCTCGTGGGTATATTGAGCCGGAAGGCAGAGTGGTATTACTGTGCCATAAACGAAATGAAGGCGTTGGAGCTGCCATTGTGACCGGTTATAAGTGGGCCAGGGATCACAAAATAGAGGTTACCGTAGTAATGGCAGGCGACGCTCAGATGGACCCTGCGGATCTTCCCAATATCGTAGGGCCGGTTGCAACAGGCGAAACGGATTACACCAAGGGCAACCGTCTCTTTCACGGCGAGGCATGGAAAATCATGCCTAAATACCGTTACTTGGGCAACTCATTCCTTTCGCTGCTTACAAAAATCGCTTCAGGATACTGGCACATAGCTGATTCACAAACAGGATACACGGCCATATCTTTGGAGGCCCTGGATTTTTTGGATCTTGACCGCATTTACAAAAGCTACGGCATGCCGAATGATATCCTGATTCGTCTGAATGAGATCAACTTGCGTGTGCGCGACGTGCCTATTCGTCCGGTATATAATGTGGGTGAACAATCAGGGATACAGCTCAGGAAGGTTTTGTTCACCATCCCATGGCTTCTCAATAAGGGATTCTTCAGACGTCTGTTCACCAAATATGTTATTGCGGACTTCCATCCACTGGTCTTCTTCTATCTTTTGGGACTGACTCTTACACCAGGCGGCTTCTTTTTTGGTCTCTATCTTCTATTTTACCGTATTCTGGACGGCCCTGTAAGTGAAACCAGCGCTCTCTTTGCCGCGTTTCTCTATATATCAGGGCTCCAGTCCCTTTTCTTCGCTATGTGGTTTGACATGGACTACAATCGAAATCTTCGATAATGCCATTACATGTACTTCACCTTACAACGTCATTTCCCTCCAACCCTGGTAATATTTCAGGCCCGTTCATCCACAGGCTTGCCTTGGCGGAAATCAGACAAGGCCTTGCATGCACAATGCTTACTCCTGCCGGTACCCGGCCATCAACTTGGCCGCAAAACTATATAGTTCGCCGTTTCCGTTATGCGCCATGGTCCTGTCAACGCCTGGCTCAGCAGCCTGGGGGAATACCCGCAGCACTGGCCGGACAGTCCTGGCTGTATGGCCTGCTTCCACCTTTTCTGGCCGGTATGGCTTTGTCCCTTATCCGGCTGGCCGGGCAACATGATATTATACATGCCCACTGGTCTATCTGTGGTGCCCTGGCCGTGCTGACACAGCCAATTCACCAAAAACCCGTTATAACCACGTTGAGAGGGTCGGATGTTAATCATGCCAAAAAATCCCGGATTTTTTATTTACTGCATAAAAAGGCCATGCAGAAATCAATATTCATAGCAGGAGTGAGCCAGGCAATAACGACTGATCTCAGGCGACAACATCCCGGCATGTCAGACAAGATCAGATTTATTCCAAATGGTGTGGATAATGCTTTCTATGCCTTGCCAGCTGGACGCGACCACTCAGTCCTATCTCCATTCAAGCTGCTTTTCATCGGAAGCTTGATTCCTCTAAAAGGTTTGGACGTGCTTTTAAAGGCCCTGGCTGGAGTAAACTCGCTGCCTCCATGGACACTGACTGTGGTCGGGGACGGTCCTGAAGGAGATCATCTCAAATCACTTGCAATAGAGCTGGGGATTAATACAAACATCCGCTTCCTTGGAGGCGTATCGCCTGACGGAATTCCACAGCTCATGAATGATCACCATCTCCTCATTCTGCCCAGCTATCGAGAAGGCAGGCCAAACGTAGTCCTCGAAGCCATGGCGGCTGCTTTGCCCGTATTGGCTACTGATATCGAAGGAACACGCGAGATGATACAACATGGTCAAACCGGTTGGTTGGTGCCTCCGGGAGATGTAGATGCACTCTCGGGCGCGCTTGACGATCTCATTGGAGGTAAGAGAAATCTTGCGGCAGCCGGTCTTGCCGGTCGCCAGTGGATGCAGGAACAAGGGCTTACCTGGGAAAATACGGCTAAATTGTATAGTCAGATGTATGCGGAGGCATTGAAATCAGTATAATCTGCGGATTGGGCTTGAAAGTGAAGAATGGGTCTCCAAATACCGAATCCTGGTGATCTCTGCCCAGAACTGATGGCCATGTTACCGTAATCGAGGCGATAAAAATGAGAAGAAATGAATCAAGGACAGGCGGTCGCAGTCTTTATCCCGTATATCAACAAGGCACGGACCATAAGCTGATGAGGTCAGGTAATTTCGCAACTCATTCCTCTGTCCATCTGTCCATTCTGGTTTGCTGTTTTTTTGTAATATTTCTATTATCTCCGCCTTTTTCATTTGCGGGCAATCCTAGTTTGACCTCTGATGAACAGCAATATCTTCTTGATCATTTTAAAAAATTTCCTAATTGCACTTCTAAGATAGATGCAGTCAGGATCTTTGTATATAATTCTTCCCTTCATACTGAACCAATGGACAAAGATAAGTGGAAGACAATTTTAATGTTAAAAAAGATGATATCATTCAATAAAAATGACACGAATGCTAGACCACATTTAACATGTGGTCCACGTGCAAAATGTATGCAATATATTCTAAGTTTTTTGAATATTAAATCATACTTAGTTCAAATTTACAGTGATAATAGATCAAGTTTTTTAAGCCATACTTTCTTGAATGTCTATAATCAAGATACTTCAGGAATTGAGGCGCAAGATCCTGATTACAATCTCTTTTATGTTAATAAAAAAAGTAAGGAAAGGTTGCAGGTCCAGCATCTAATTCTTTCTAATTTATCTTCAGTCGATCCGGTCTTTGATAACGGCAAGAAAATAGTAACAGGATGGAATGATAGTAATATCATTTTAAGAGAACAATATTTTGAAGCTGTCATGCTGTGGAATGCGTTTGTTAATGGATCAAGCTTATTAATTATAAATCAAGACAGGTTTAATCCTTTTGTTAAGAAATCTGACACCAATGCCTTAATAAAGGGACAGGATGTGAATTTTCTGGAGTGGGCAGATATCATTTGCCGTCAGAATTGGGGGAAACCTTTTTTCATACTCTTGCAATAACGCACAATCCCTTGACAGTCTTTTCCAAAACTGATGATCTTGCTACTCTGAGAACTAATGATAGTCTAATTTTTTTAATATGTGCGGAATCTGCGGCCTAGTCAATTATAACCATAAGAGCGCTGTTGATCTTCCATCCGCTGTGCACCGCATGGCCAACCGTCTGGTACATCGCGGACCGGATGCTGAAGGCTTCTGGCAGGAACCTGGTGTAGCCTTGGGGCACCGCCGCCTTTCCATAATAGATCTGGCAGGGAGTATCCAGCCTATGCAGGACCCGACCGGCCGCTACATCCTGGTCTTCAATGGTGAGATCTATAACTATCTGGAGCTCCGTACAGGCCTTGAAAAACGTGGAATCCGTTTTAGAACAAAAGGAGATACGGAGGTCCTGCTGGCCGCCTTCATCACGTATGGTCCCGGTTGTCTTGAACATCTGAACGGCATGTTTGCCTTTGCAGTTTGGGACAGGCAAGAACAGGTCCTTTTTGCTGCCAGGGATCGTATGGGCGTAAAGACTCTTTTTTTCGGGCAAGGTCGTGGAGGTCTGATGGCCTTTGCATCCGAACTCCAGTCCTTGCGCGATTTGCCTCTGGACTTTTCCATTCGTCCGTCCGCTCTTGTCCAGTACCTGCGTCATG